>CAIKZE010000026.1 GCA_903831825.1 uncultured Lentisphaeria bacterium
AAGATAAGACATAGAAGTCAGCGTATGACTGCGATGCCCGCAGTCATACGCTGACTTCAGGTTTTCCCATGTTTCCCCTTTTCGTGAGTTTCGTGCTTTTCGTGGTGATACGGTTTTTTCTTATCCTGTTCATCCTGTATATTCCTGTTAAAATACAAATTCCTATACGATTGAATTATAATTGAGTTTGGGCCGTGTTGCGGTACTGGCGGGGGGAACGTCCGAATTTCTTCCGGAACTGCCGCGTGAAATAGTTGGAATCGTGAAATCCGGTATTTAATGCTGTTTCTGAAATATTGCAACCGGAATTGAGCAGCATTTCCGCTGCTTTCCGCAGGCGCAGATTCAACAGGAAATCAATCGGGCTCTGACCGGTGGCGTCTTTGAACACCAGCAGCAGATTGTTCTTGGACATGCCGGACAGCCGGGCGAGCTGATCCAGATTCCAGTCTTTAGCGTAATCTTTTTCCAGCAGTCCGATCAGCTTCCCGAGCCGGAGCAGCCCTTTGCGTTTGTATGACATCGCCTGAGCCGAATATTGCCGCGAAATAAATACGATCAGCGCCACCAGATGCCCGAATACCGCGGCATTCACGCCGCTGGCGTTGTCCCGGATTTCAGCCTGCATCTGCCGGATAATGTCTTCCATCTCCGCCAGCCGGAGATGGTCAAGCTGGAGGCGGCTGCTGAACCGGTGACGATGGCGGTAGGCCGGTTCCAGGTGAAAAATCGCCTGATAGCCGGGAATCTGCCGCAATTCAGCTTCCGGCAGGGTCAGTTTGACAGGATCGAACATCACGTTATAATGTTCCATTTCAACCCGTTCCACGAAGTAATGCGCGATATTGCCCTGAATCAGGAAAACATCGCCCGCGGCCACCGGATAATCAACCCCGTCAATATGGTGCATCCCCTGCCCTCTAGTAATAATCACCAGTTCGGAAAAATCATGGTAATGCAAGACCGCGGTGAGATCGTGCGGATGCTGCGGACCCAGGCTGCGGCCGAGTTGCTTGACCGTAACCGGAAAACCGCCTTTCCCGAAATAATAATCCCCTTTAGCAAGCATCGCATCCGGCATATTCCCGCCTTTTTTGTGATATAATACTAGTTTTTAGTTATAAAGTCAAGGATAATCGTCAGATTGAGCAGTATATTTTTTAATATTAACTCATTATATTAATAACTATACCTGGAGGTAAAAATGAAAACATATTTTCCTGAAGTGAAAAAGTCCGTCAAGTACGAAGGTCCGAAATCGAGCGATCCGCTGGCGTTTAAATTTTATGACGCTGACAAAAAAATCGGCGGCAAGACCATGCGGGAACATCTGCGCTTCGCCGTTGCCTACTGGCACACGTTCAAAGGAGCCGGTGCGGACATTTTCGGCGCCGGGACTTTCCGCCGTCCGTGGCTGACCAGCGGCGAACCGATGAAAGCAGCCGAAGAGACGCTGGATGCCGCGTTTGAATTCACCTCCAAACTGGGTGCGCCTTATTACTGTTTCCATGACCGGGATATCGCGCCGGAAGGCAAAGATTTTGCCGAATCCTGCAAGAATCTTGATAAAATAGTGGCAAAGGCAGCCAAGCTGCAAAAATCCACAGGCGTCAAGCTGTTGTGGGGAACCGCCAATCTGTTCAGCCATCCCCGTTACGCCCACGGCGCGGCGACCAATCCCGATGCGCATGTGTTCGCCTATGCCTGTGCCCAGGTCAAACACGCCATGGACGCCACGATGGAACTCGGCGGCGAAAATTATTTATTCTGGGGCGGACGCGAAGGTTACGAAACCCTGCTAAACACCGATTATTGCCGCGAACAGGAACAGTTAGCGCGGTTCCTGACGATGGCGGTGGATTACAAGCAAAAAATCGGTTTCAAAAAGATGTTTCTGCTCGAACCCAAACCGCACGAGCCGACCAAGCATCAATATGATTTCGATTCCGCCACCGTGCTGGGCTTTCTGCAGAAACACGGTTTGCTGGAACATTTCAAACTGAACATCGAGGCTAATCACGCGACATTGGCAGGGCATAGTTTCGAGCATGAATTGACCGTGGCTTCCGCCGCCGGCAAGCTCGGCAGCATCGACGCCAATACGGGAGATCCGCAACTCGGCTGGGACACCGACCAGTTCCCGTCCAATATCTACAGCGCGGTTTACGCGATGCTGGTGGTGTTGAAGCAGGGCGGCCTCGGCAGCGGCGGCTTGAATTTCGACGCCAAGCCGCGCCGCGGCTCAACCGATACCGTTGACCTGTTTTACGGACACATCGGCGCTATGGACACGTTTGCCCGCGCATTGCTGATTGCCGACCGCATCATCAAGGACGGCGTAATCGACGGCTTCATCAAAAGCCGGTATGCCGGATTTGAAAAAGGTTACGGCGCGGACGTCATGAAGGGGAAATCGTCGTTCGGCAAGCTGGAAAAAGTCATTCTGGACAAAGGCGAGCCGGAATTGAAGAGCGGCCGCCAGGAAATGCTTGAAAATATCATCAACCAGTATATTGTCATGTAATAATTAGTCCGCATGAACTAAAAATCAGGAGGATTCAGTGAAAGAAGGTAAGTTATCTGTCGCTTTGGCCGGAATGAGGTTTGGCGGGGCATTCGTGCCGATATATATGAAACATCCGGACGTGTCGGAACTGGTCATTGTGGATACTGATCTGAAAAAAGTCAATGAAATCGGGGACATGTTTGAAGTTGAACGCCGTGCAAGTTCGCTGGATGAGGTAATCGCCGATCCGTCGATTGACGCGGTTCATCTGGTCACGCCAATTCCGCTTCATGCTGAACAGTCAGTCAGGGTGCTGCAGGCTGGCAAACATTGCGCCTGCACAGTTCCGGCCGCCACCAGTCTTGAAGATCTTTTCGCGCTGGTCAGAGCGGCAAAGGAATCCGGGAAGAATTACATGATGATGGAAACTAATGTCTATACCAGACAGTTCATTCATTTTAATAATATGTACCAGCGCGGGGAATTCGGCAAAATTCAACTTCTGCGCGGTTCTCATTATCAGGATATGGAAAACTGGCCTGCGTACTGGAACGGGCTGCCGCCGATGTTTTATGCCACTCATGCGATTTCGCCGTTGCTGGCCATCACCGGAACCAGGGCGGAGAAAGTGCATTGTTTCGGATCCGGCACGATGCGCGAGGAACTGCACAAACAGTACAATAATCCATATCCGGCGGAAACCGCCATTTTCCGCCTGCACAACCATCCCGCGGCTTTGGAGGTCACCAGAACATTATTTGAAACGGCCAGGGCTTATACCGAAGGTTTTTCAATCTACGGGGAAAAATGCACGATGGAATGGAATTTTGATAGTAAACCGCGCCTGCATATACTCGGTTCAGCCATGCCTGGAAGTCGCGGGCGCCCGACAGTAGTCGAGGAATTATCAGTCCCGGATTACGCTGATCTGTTGCCGAAGGAGATCGGGCGTTTCACCGAAACTGGCATTTATGATGACACCAATCCGCAGTTGTCATTCAAGACCGGCGGCGGACACCACGGCTCTCATCCGCACATGGTGCATGAATTTGTCCGCAGCATTATTGAAAACCGTCAGCCGTGGATCAACGCAGTGCGGGCGGCGGACTGGACTGCCGCCGGAATTTGCGCGCACATGTCAGCGATGCGCGACGGCGACGGAGTAACCGTGCCGGAATTTGAATAGAAGCAGGAAAGTAATCTAGCAAAAACAGGAAATCCAATGAGCATTTATCTGGGATTGGACAGCAGTACGCAGAGCTTGAAAGCGGAGATCATTGACGCCGAAGCCGGCAAAGTGATCTGTTCGGAATATGTGAATTTCGGCAAAGACCTGCCGGAATATAACTGCCCGAACGGTTTTCTGGAAAACCCCGATCCGCTGGTCAAACATGCCGACCCGCTGATGTGGGTTGCCGCGCTCGACCTGCTGTTCACCCGGCTGCAACAGCAGCAGGCGCCGCTGGCCGAGATCAAAGGCATCAGCGGTTCCGGGCAGCAACACGGTTCGGTTTATCTGAACGGTGATTTTGAAAAAATACTCGCGGCTCTTTCCCCGGAACAAAATCTTGCGGAACAGTTGGCTCCGGCGCTTTCCCGCAAGAGTTCCCCGATCTGGATGGACCGGGCGACCAGCGCGGAATGCGCCGAGTTGCAGCGCCAATTCGGACACCGGATGCAGCAGGATACCGGCTCCCCGGCAATTGAACGCTTCACCGGACCGCAAATCCGCAAGTTCGCAAAAGACGAACCGGAAAATTACAACCAGACGGCTAAAATCCATCTGGTCAGTTCATTCATGGCCTCGATTCTGTGCGGCAAAAACGCGCCGATTGATTTTGGCGACGGAGCCGGCATGAATCTGCTCAATCTGAAAACGCTGAAATGGGATCAGAAAATTACAGAATTTACCGCTCCGGGACTGCTGAAAAAACTGCCTCCGGCAATGAGTTCGAATTCCATTGCCGGCGGCTTGAATTCGTATTTTACCAGGTACGGATTCAAGTTGGGAACTCCGGTTGCCGTCTGGTCGGGTGATAACCCGTGCAGCCTGATCGGGGTCGGCGCATCGGAACCGGGCGTAGCGGTAATCAGCCTCGGCACCAGCGACACATTTTTCGCGGCAATGCGCAGTTTCAAAACCGACCCGGCAGGATGCGGCCACGTTTTCGGCAATCCCGCCGGAGGATTCATGAGCCTGATCTGTTTTACCAACGGCTCACTGGCAAGAGAGGAGATCAAGGAAGAATGCAGCGTCTCGTGGGACGGCTTTGACCATTTGGCGGAGACCGCGCCTACCGGCAATAACGGCAATCTGATGCTGCCGTATTTCACCGCCGAAAGCACTCCGCTGGTGTTGAAGCCCGGCGTAAAATATCACGGCTCGAAAGAATTTTGTTCCAGACATTGCAATAGTCCCGCAAAAATCCGGGCGATACTGGAGTCCCAGGCGTTAACCATGAAACTGCATTCGCGCTGGATCGGCGAGGATTTCAAACGCATCCGCATCACCGGCGGCGCTTCGGAATGCAGTTCATTCCGGCAAATCCTGGCCGACGTGTTCCAGGCGGAAATTGAGAAAATCGCCATTCCCGACTCCGCCGGTCTCGGGGCCGCGCTGCGCGCCGCCAATGCGACAGGCAGAATGTCGTTCAAAAAATTGTATGAGAAGTTTACCGCCGCTCCCGAATCGGCCAAGCCGAATCCGGACAATGCCGCAGTATATGCAGCCGCGCTTCAAGCCTATGCCGACTTGGAAACCGCTGTTACCGGTGTGCCGGTTGATATACTCTGCACGGCTGAAAATTTAACAATAGACGAGTAGGATTGTGGATTGGATTTTTCCGTTCCTCCTTCAGGCGATATTCATATCGCCTGAAGGAGGAACGGAAAAATACGGCCGCAAAACACTCGCCGCAAAGCGGTTGCGATCTTTTGAGTTTGGATTCGCACTCTTCGAGGCCTTCGATACCCCGGTATCGGCAGCCTCTCAGAATACGAACCAATTCTCAAAATCTTCGCAATCTATTGTTAAATTTTCAGCCGTGCAGAGTATAAATTAAACCGGCTTTGCCGGGATTTGTATCTTTGTCAGGCGCTTTATCCTCTTTTGAACTGCGGCGCCGCTTTGTTTTTCAGCGGCCTGT
>CAIKZE010000027.1 GCA_903831825.1 uncultured Lentisphaeria bacterium
CCATGATAATTCTCCTGCGATATTTCGCATTTTTTGTTATTGAGCAGTATTAAAACGGTTTTAATTCTGCTGACTTCACATTAACATTCTACTCTTAACGGTCAGCCGTTTTATGTCGTGGTATGACTTGGCGAGTTAATTCCTTTATCGGCTAAAAGTTGCATTGCACCTGCCGCATTTGTACTTACAAATCACATTTCTGTCAATGTATTTGCCGACATAATTCCCGATTGCAGCACCGGTAAAGAAGCCAGCGAATGCGCCAGCTAAACCGCCGACTGCGATTCCTGCGACTGTGCCGACGCCTGGAACAATGGATCCGATCCTGGCTCCAATTATTGCGCCGGTGCAGATCCCGGAGCCTCTTCCCAAATAACCAGCAATACTGCCAACGCCGCCGCCAACGGCAGTGCCGATTTTCTGGATAGTGGATATCAAATACAATCTTTCACTGCTGCCGCATTTCGGACATACGATCTCATCCATTTTTTTCACCTCCAATTACAGTAAGGATTAGAGCGAGGCAGAGAGGTATCAGTGTTTTCCACTGACTCCTCGCTCCGTTTCCTTGTTATCGTTTTTTAGCCGAACATGGCCTCTGCGATATTCACCTGTTCCGGGTCGTCCATTCGGTCCAGTTTCGTATGTTTCCATTCGTTTCGTTCGCGGAGGCATCGGATGTCCCGCTGCCAGACAGATTCGCTGACGGAATCTACCAGGATAGAATCCCCCATGAACTTCCGGATGGCTTCGCCGATTTCCCGCTTGAGTTGCACGATCCTGGCAGATGAGACTTTCAACAGTCTGGCAATGTCGCCGGTAGTAAAGCCGAGCATCAGCTTTTCCACTATCTTGCGCTTCCGTGCGTCAAGGGTTTTAACGAAGGTAGCCCAGTCGATCTGCCGAAGGACTTTAGCGGAGATGTCTTCAGTTCTGGCGGCGATCATATCACCAACGGTAAAATCCTCATCTTCACCGCCGACTGGAGCCTGCATGGAACAGACGGAGCCTTCATTATCCATCAGATAGCCGGGGTTCATCACATCGGTGCGGCTGTCGCCGTAGGAGCGTCTGCCGGATTTGGTCCGCTGGATGCTGTAGTATGCGATGCTGCTGGGAATCGGTTTCTTGCCGGATTTTTCCATAGCATCGATCATCGCTGCCGCCGTGGCTGTGGTGTCCTGAACAAGTTCCTGATAGTCTTCTGATCCCATTGGTTTGGCTTTCCGGGGAATCGTGTTCCGGATGATCGGGTAGATTTGCATTTCGAGTATTAGAGCTGCTGCTGGACTCATTTTTCACATTCCTTGTTTATATTGGGATTGGGTTAAAATAAAGAAGCTCCCAGATAGTGCATTGCGCACTCTATGGGAGCTTGATATGTGATCGGCGATTAAGCCGGAATGATTAAAACTGGTAAATTAAAGTGAAGTCTGTTTGCATTGTTTTATTGCCGAAAAGGCTGGGTATGTTTGCGTCAGGAACGCTTCATTTTCGGCGTTCAAGGTAATGCTATTGGGACATGATTAATTGCATAAGCATCTGTTGCAACAAGAAAAAATGCATTCTATCATTACTGTAATGTAGGTCTGAGATTTCTTGAAGTACAGGCAAAACATCGGCAATATTTAGAGCAGGTTAAATACTTCATGATTTATCCGTTCCGCAGTTGGTCAGCCGTATCAAGTTGTAATTGCAGAAACAGGAAAGCGCCTCGCGCCGGTGATTGTTTGTCGAACAGATGGTGACGTGACGGCTATTTATATTCATCCACTTTTAAAATTTATTCTCATTCTTTTTTGTTGTTTCATTCCATTGCCTATTGCTTTTTTCGTGAGATTGCCATATAATTATAGCAGACAGTAATTAGACAAGTAACAGTCAACAAGAATGCATGTATGAAAAAGTTAATTCAGCGAGATGCAAATGTTTACGGGCCGCTTGAGAATGATTTGCGCAAGAGAATCCTTATGGGAACAGTTGACTTTTCGAAACCGATTCTTGGCGAAATCGAATTCTCAAAAGTTTATGGCGTTAGCCGTGAGTCAGTCCGCAAGGCAATATCAAAATTGGCAGGAGACGGACTTCTGGTGCGAGTCAAAGGAAAGGGTACTTATATTATTTCTCCGGGAAGAAGATCTCCGACTCAGAAATTAAATCCTAATAAATTTTCCATTATAGTCATTGAGCCTTTAATTAATCGGGATTTTACTGATTACAGAGACAGCTTTTTGGAAAGCGTCACGGTTTACTGCGGAAGAAATAATATTCAGATGAAATGCGCTGACGCCGACATTGACTGCTCAAGCGTGCTTAAAGCCTATAAAGACGGCGAGATCAACGGCGTTATATGGGACATGCCGGATGAGAAGCACCGCGCGGCAATCCATAGCTTTGCCGAAAATCATATACCAGTTGTCACCACCAACCGCCATGTTGACGGCATCCCTTGCGTGTGCCCTGATTTTCAAACGGAAATTATAGATAGCGTCTCACTTCTTAAAGACCTTGGACACTCTGACATTGCCCTCTTAAACTCTGCCAGCAATGAAATGCCATATCTTGAAAGAGAAAAAGCCTATTTCAATATAATAAACTCAGGGAAATTTTATGTTAAAATCAACCTTGACTGTGATTTAAGCGGAGATATCGCGCGGCTGCTCCAGGAAAATCCATCCGCCCTTATTGTCGGCGGACATGCCCTCATTAAAAAAACCTTGGATGTGATACGGTCGTTGAAACTCCGTCTGCGGGAGGATATCTCTGTTATCTGTGTCAATGATTGTCCGGCGGCTTATGACAACACGCCGCCGGTGACAGTGTTTGCCGAAAACCGCGTCAAAGCCGGCATCAAATGCGCGGAGCTGCTCCGGGAGACAGCGCACAACCCCGCCATTCAAACCGGAACGTTCAAAATAAAAGGAGACCTGATATGGAGACAATCATGCGGCCCGGCCCTGAGCCCCCTGAAAAAACGCTCTTCAAACTTTTAACAAATGTATCAAATTAACTAACTTTAAAAACGGAGGATTGAAAATGTCGAAGAAAACAGAAAATCGCAGATTGGAAAATTTTACGCTCATAGAGCTCCTCGTTGTGATCGCGATCATCGCGATTTTGGCCTCAATGCTGCTGCCCGCGCTGAATAAAGCGCGGACAGTTGCTAAAAGGTCAAGTTGCGCCAATAATTTAAAACAGATTATGCTGGCAACGCTGCAATACGGCAATGACTTTGACGGAATTGTTCCGCCTGCTGGTGTTTATGAAGGTGCGGATTTTTTGACTTTTCCAAATCTTCTTCAGCGCGGGAAATATCTGACCTTTTCTAAATCTGTTTTTCCCGTTAAAGTTAATTCTAGTGCTACTGCGGCACAGAAAGCTGCGGCCCAGGCGGTTTCCAGCATTGTCACCAAATGTCCGGATAAGCCGAATTACGCCTATTATGATTTGCCGATGAATTATACCATTTGGCAAAATACCGCAACCAATTATGCGGCAGGGGTTACAACGGCTTTCTATTGTTATCCGACAATGAAAAAAATGAGGCGGCCCACCCAGACTGCCGGCCCGATGGACGATCCCAGAATAGGGCTTAACTGGACGACAGGTGGTTCGATGGCATATCTTGGCGCGCCAGGATCTCCATATGACAATGGAGACAACGTTTTTAACAAGCAGGATTTGAGTTTGGGCGAATATGGAGAAATCCGGCATGGGCAAAGTAATGTCAGTTTCTATGATGGTCATGTCTCTGCGTATGACGGTATATACTATGGTTGGTCATACCCTGAAAAAAATACCCAGGATCCGGCATATTGGAGGCTCCCTTAATAAGAAAAAACGTCGGAAATCGTTAGGCAAAACGGTAAAAAGATCTATTTCATGCTAGTTTTAAAATGAAGAATTAATAAAAAGTGAAGGGCTAAAAGGTCTTCACGGAAGGCAAGTATATATGCACAATACTTCACGATCATTTTTTAAAGGATGCGTTTTTCTGGCTGCGGTGGTGGGAATTGGAGTATCTCTTTACGCAGAAGCAAATATCAACTGCAATTTCGAATCGGGTTCCGTTGAAAAGTGGCAGAAGAATTCAGCTGAAACGGAACTGGCGGTAACAGCGGATAATCTTTCCGCCGCTTGCGGGCGGTATGCACTTCTCGCTTCTGGCGCCGCGAGAAATGTAGGCATTAATTATTACGCCCAAATTCCTGTCACCGACCGGACGGTCATAGAATTCGATATCCGCTGGGATGCGCAAATGCCTCTTGCCTATTTTGCTTTCATGGCAACTGACAATAAAAAAAGGGTGTTCTGGTTATTTGCCGGCACCCTGAATGCAATAAAGAATCCTAAGCGCGGCGAGTGGTTTCATGTGATTGTTCCGGCAGCGGCATTGAAAACCGATAAGGGACAGCAGCCGGAACCAGGTGATGTATTCACGTCGTTCGGAATGTTTCAGGTGCAAGTGAACGGATGCCCGCACCGTTTCATGGTGGATAATTTCAAAATTTATGAAAAAGACGGATTGCTGGAATCTGTTGACCCGAAATGCTTTATGGATAAGACAGAACCCGGCGCTCAGAAAAAACCGCCAGTCGAACGGAGTTCGGCGGACGCTCTTCCGCTGGTGACGGTGCCGTGTTGCGGCGGCCCGGTCATAGACGGTAATCTCAGTGACTCCTGCTGGCAGAGCGCCGCCGGATTCGCCCTGCTGCCGAATTATAGCGGTAAGACAATTTCTGAAAACACTCAATTTTTACTCTCATTTGATGCTGATAATTTGTACATCGGGGTAGTGGCCGGACAGAGATATCTCGACCCGGTGCTTAACCTGCTCGACAAGGCGAAATGCAAAGTCGCAAAAAATGACGGCCCGGTCTATTATGATGACTCGGTTGAAATATTTCTCATGCCGTCCGGCGACGGATGCTATCAATTCGTCATCAACAGCGATGGCGTGATGTTCGATGCCAAAAACAAAGATGCGTCATGGAATTCGAAAAATGTGAAAATTGCCGTAAAAAAGAATGATCGGACGTGGACGGCGGAGATCGCCATACCCTTCAAGGAACTGGGAATGACCGCGTCCGATCACGCGGCATCTGCCTGGCGAGCGAATTTCTACCGCAATAACCCGGCAAGCGACGAGTCATCGGCGTGGAGCCCCACCCAAAAAAGTTTTCACACGCCAGGTGCATTCGGCTTTCTATCGTTCGATGCGCAAGCTGCTGCGATTCGCGGGGAATCCTTTGTCATCGCCGGCGGTTCTGCCGCAATGAAACTCTTTTGCGGCAAGCCTGTTCAGCAACTTTCGCTGACCGGGGCGCAATCAACAGCTTCGATCAGCGAGAAGAAGATGTACGAACTGACGTTCAAGCCTGATGCGGACGGATTCGGGCAGATCAGGATCAGCGCTTCCGATAAAGAAATATTCCGCACTCCCTCGATAGCGATAAAAGGAAAGAGCTCGGACTGTATCGTAAAACTTGCCTCGGACAGTTCGCAGATGACAGTTTTTGTGAACGGCAAACAATCCGCCTCAGCGAAAAACCTCCTGAACGCAACGGTTACTCTTGATGAAGACAGAAACATTATCGCTCTTTGCGCTGAAAATGCAGTGACACCGCTCACCGGTTCAATTATCATAGCAAACATCGAGATTCCCGTCAATAATTTTCTTTTTTCTGAAACGCCGGCGGCCGGATGGGAGAAGAACGGCTTTGATGATTCGTCATGGATGCCCTATGACGGGCGGGTTTCGAAGAAATTATATTTGCGCTACAACCTAATCCGGAATCACACGATGTTTGCGCCGCAACTTGAAAATGACACCTTTTATATCGCCAATAAAGCCGCGATGAAATTAACGTTCCGCATTTCATCCCCTTTTGAAAAACCGCTTGAAAACTACCGGTTCAATTTAGAGGTTCCTGAATCCATAAACATACCCGCATATTGCCCCGATCTCAGGCGCTACAATAAATATATCAATTCGTTTGGCGAAGAAAAGCGCGGCGGCATGAATAGCTTCGTATTCTCCTTTGACAAGCCTGTCCCGAAACTTGCTTACAACTTCGGATTTAATGTCATAACGATGATAATACAACCTGACTTTCCTGCCGCGTTGGCAGGAAAGATCGTCATCGGACGTGCCTGGATCTCCGGAAAAGGGGTTGCCGAGATCCCTATGGAGTTTAAAATAAAGGTGCTACCGGAGCTCAACGGGCGTCAACCAAAAACAATTCCAATAGCTACATGGGCATCGTTTCGTGATATATGTTACGCAACGAAGGAAATCGAAACAATGCCGGGTACATGGCGTAATGCCGGGTTTACTATGATAGGGGATGAAATGAATATTGCTTCAACTTTTGAAGCAACACTTGATAACGCAACCAACTTTACTTCTACCCTCAAGAGAAACAATCTTAAAACGGCGCTTCAGTCATTTGTTAACGATGGGAATCAATACGCCAGTGAAAGTGACAAGGCAAACCCGACTTCCACGCTTGTAAGGCTCTCAAGCGTTAAATCTGGCTGGCAAAAGCCGCTTTGTCCTTTATACTATATGGCATCTCGCGATATCGAAGAACGGCTCATGAAAATTACATTGAATTTTGATTGTGTTATTGATGATATGGAAAGGGGTATAGGATCATCGTGTCTCTGCCCGCGCTGCCGGGAATATTTCGCGAAAGAGAACAAGCTCGGGGATGTGCCCGATGAGAAAACAATTCTCGCAAAATACAAACCGTTATGGATCCGGCATCAGGTGTTGATGAATCGAAAAGTGTTCGATTATTTCGTTGCAACCGCCAGAAAGGCGAAACCGGAGATACGCTCCGCCGTGTATAGCGGTTATGCTACCACCCCGCCGGAACAATACGGCATGGACTGGCGGCTTTACAAAGATGTTGATTTTCTCATTGCGGGTTATGATGAAAATAAGGCGACAATAATGATGACGCGCAATGAAATGGGTGGACGAAAGATCTGTCCGGGACTCATTTTAGACACAGGAATAGGCGAACGTACTTATGTCGACCAGAACATGATTGCACGACTCTGGAAACTGCTGATTGCCGGCGGCTTTGGCGGCGTGCATATTTGGGATTGGCTGGAGCTTGACGGTCGCGGACTCCATTCGATAGCAAAATTTTCGCGAGGCGTAGCCGAATTTGAAAACATTCTCGATGAAAAAAATCAAATACCGTTCGACGGATTGATTGTGGCCGGGCGTGACTGCAGCGACTACGTGTACAACAAAGGCAGCGAGTATCTCTATGTGGCGATCAACGATAGCATTTCTCCGCGGACAGTGAAAATAAAGATGCCGAAGGGTATTTCCGTGACAGCAAAAGTGCAGGAGTTCTCGACAGGCACGCAATTCACCGGCAAGAATGAATACGACATAGTGGTGCCGCCAAATGACGTAATGCTTCTGCTCATTTCAGAATAGAGAAAAATATGCCGAGCAAAGGAATCAGTTATCTTAACGGAAAAGTTAACAACGGAATAGTGAATCTTTACTGGTATAAAACGACTTCTCTATTTGAGAAAAATGAGCAGGAGGAGTTCAAGGAGTTTTCCGTATACCGGAAATGTCTGGATGATTTTACATTCGGTTCGGATTATGAAGAATTCTTTTGCGGGATGCTGCCTGAATCGTCCGACTTGATTTATTGCGGACCTGTGGAATGTTTAAATAATCGAAAATATCTTTTTCAGGACAAACAGGTGGTCTGTGGTTACATTCTGAATTCGGCACAATACGAAAAAACGTTAGCGCAGCAAAATATGAAAGCAGTATTGTTTCATCAGTTGCGCAACAGCGGATTCGGCGGAGTCATTGTCTGGATGTGGCGTGAAATGGATGGTCGGGGATATCATGCCCTCGCCGATTTTGCACGGGGGGTAGCGGCATTCGAACCGTTCCTGTCGGAAGTCAACGCGGTCAATCCGGAAGGAATTTGCTCCGGCATGCCTAAAGAAGCAGTATCCGTGTATCAATGGAATGGGCAATACCTGATTATGGCGGTGAATCTGCAGAATACAGCAAAAAAATTGCAAGTTAAGCTTCCTGACGGAGTGTCGCATGCCGAAGTCGTTGATTTCTACCGCGGACATTCGCAGACCGTAAAGAGCGGATTTTCCGCAGAGATTCCGTCCGTTGATGTCGGATTGATTCTGATCAAACCACAAAGTAAACAATAATTTAAAACAGGTGGGTTTTTGATGATGAAAAAATTAATTTTTGGTTTGATGATCGCTTGTCTGTCTAGTTTGCCGGCAGCAGAATCTTCAGTGAATTTGTTGAAAAATCCAGGTTTTGAGAAAGTAACAGCAGAGGGTAAAGCTGCGGATTGGACAAGCTACGGCAAAGGGTATGAATTAAGTGAGGATAATATCCAGGATGACGGCAAATATAACGTGATGTTTACCGGCGAAGAAGCAACAGTCGGAATTAGTCAGCCTATTTACGGCAAGGCAACAGGAGAGTATAATATTTCTTTGGATTTTTTGTTGACAAGTTTTAATGAAGGTCAGATGATACCGATCTATTTAATAATCATTACGTCTGATAAACAGAGGAAATACGTATCGTTAATTACTTTTACCCCGGATAAAATAAAGCCCTCTCAGGAATGGCAGAAGTTAACAGCCAGTGTGGATTTGAAAAAATATTCGGCAACTGGAACTTTTATGGTCTGGTGTCTCGCAACAAAGTTTACAGGAAAGTTTTATATTGACAATTTCAAAGTCGAAGAAGTAAAGTAAAAATTTAAAAAGAAAAGGATATTTGATGTCAAAAATCGTTCACGAAGACCATGAAGCCTCCGCTTGCGGCAATGTGCCGCCAGTAATAGGCTTCTTCGGAACTTTGTTGCAGGAGGATGAACTTAGAACCGCTGCGGATTTTAAAAAGCTCATTGATCTTGCCGCTGTTCATTCGCACTACAATCTGCTTCATCTGACCATGAGGAACCGGCAGAGGCAGATGACAGATCCGGAAGTACATGACTGGTGGAAGAATGTCGTTATTTATGCCAAATCCAAGGGCTTCAAGACGATCCTGGATCTGGATATCAGACACTCCATTCCCGAGTTCATGAAACGATATCCCGGCGATTTCCAGCAACGTCTGCTTCTCCGTGAATTCCCGCTCAACACAGAAGGCTCCATTGAGACGGACATCGTATATGAACAAAATCATGGCGACGCAATTTGCAATCCCGCTCCCATCGACATCCAGCTTGCAAAAGCATATTCCTACGAAAAAGGCCCTGACGGCATAATCCCCGAATCCATCGAGGACATTACCGGTATCTGCATTTCCAAATCTTTCTCCTATCTCAATCCGGCTGTCGACAACCCGCGGCTGAATAAAGAGGTTCAGCGCCTTTCCTGCATCATTCCGGCGGCAGGCAACGGCTCAAGACGCATGGTCTGCTTAATCGCAGTCGCCACGCTGGCCTATCCTGATGTGTTCTCGGAAAATTATCTCTCCTTCGAGTCGGATGTCGTCAGGCAGTACGCCGACCTGCCGCTTGACGGAATAATGAAGGACGAATGCGGCCTGCCTGTGCTGCACGACGGGAACCCAAGAAAAAACAGCCTCTGGTTCTCGCCGGAACGCGCCGATGGCTATGCCAAAAGGACAGATGGGCGTGATTTACTGCGCGACAGTATTCTCATGTGTTTTGGCGAACGCGGACGCGAAGGCGAACGGCAGGGGGCCGTCAATCATTACATGGACATGGTCCGCGTCCGCATGACAGAAATAGGGCGGAACTGCTATCGCGACGGAAAGGAAACCTTTGGACAGGATGCTTTTATCGGCAGCCATGAGACCGTTATTCCATATCCTGATCCTCGCGAATTTGAACGCAATGGCCTTAACTGGTGGACCGCGCAGCGCGATTTTGCCCAGAGCGATGAAACCACCCCTTATTGCTGCCGTACCTCCATGGCGAAGAAATTCGACAGTGTCATTTGGTATAATCAATGGTATGCGCCATCTGCGGATTTGTATGAGAAACCACTGTGGAGCTATGCCCTGGCCGGCGGCAGGATGAACTTTCATATGCTTCATCCGGACTGGAGCAACAAACTGTCCATACTGGAAAGATACACCTCCCTCATGCGTGGCGATTTACAGAAAGCCGATTGCAGAATATGCCTTCTCAACTACATAACAGAAACATCGCTGGACTGCCCGGTTGCAGTGATATTCGGCCATCCTGCCGCAATGAACTGGGCTTCTTCAACTTATGAAGATGTCGGCATGGGACTTTCCGATGCATTCTGGAAGGCGGGTTATTATGCCGATTTGATCCCCTCAAGTGAATTTGCCGAAGGCGTTCTACGCATCGGAGATGATGGATTCATCCATTTTGGCAAGCAGCGTTATTCCGCAGTTGTGCTCTATCATCCGGAATTCGAAAATCCGGCGGTGGCGGAGTTCTTCCGAGCTGCGGCGAATGGTGGAACATTCCTCGCATATATGGGCGCTTGGAAAAAGGATTTCGACGGTAACCCGTTCGATGGCAAAACCAACTTGCCCAAGAATATGATACTTTTCAACGATATAACTACCTGTGCCGATGCGACAATCGCAGAGCTGAAAAAGCGGCGGATTGACCCTCAAACTCCAGCTACAGTAACTTTCCCGAAATGGGTTGGAATGGGCGGAACTTCCATGGCTTTGCCTTCAAAGGGCAGAAGCCGCCTGATAGATGGAACCGTGCTGTTAATCGCCGGAGAGGATTGCGTTCACGGAGACCCGATTCGCGAAACAGTTGAAGTGAAAGGACATGCAGTCCGGTTTGATGCAGTCGGCGTCGCGGCAGTCCGCCTGAATGACAGCGGCGAACTGGTTGCAATGGCGGCAGGCGGCTTGAAGAGTTTCCAGGGTGGAGGCATAAATATTAATCTGGACACCCGTATAGACCTGGCCATTTGGAAGGACAAGGCTGGAAAATGGCAGGGTGTCCTGCAGGATTACGAAGGCCCGTTATCTGAAGATTTAAAGGCGCTGGGAGCTGACTGGTCCCGTCTTTCTGTGCCAAAATCTTTTGACGAATAGACCATTTCTGGTCACCAATACGGAACAGAGCCTGTTTCAGCAAAATAGAAAAGAGCGGCAATCAGAAAATTGGAAGAATTTAGATATAAAGGAATGTTTGCAATAATGAATATGATACCTGTTAAGCCAGCAGCAATAACACATTTAGTACCAGAAACCATTCTGCTTGACTTCGGCCGGGCGGCCTTTGCCGGGCTGGCGCTGGAGCTTAATGGCAAATCCGGACAGACTATCGAAATCGCACTGGGGGAAGTTCTGACGAATGGACGACTCAACCGCAATCCTGGCGGGTCCCGCTGCATTAAAATAATTCCTTTAACTTTGCAAGCCGGCTCGCATCGCTACAAGGTGGAAATCCCGCTGCACAAGGCTCAAAATCCCGCACTGCCAAAACTTTATCCGCCCCCCGAAGCAGGCGGCGAAATAGCCCCTTTCCGCTATGTTGAGATCAGAGGTTATACCGGAGAAATTGAAGCCGCGCAACTGGCGGTTTTCGCTCCTTTTAATGATGAAGCGGCATATTTCAAGTCCTCCAATCCGGAACTGAATCAAGTCTGGGAATTCTGCAAATACTCCATCAAGGCCACCACCGCTTTCGGCATGTACATTGACGGTGAACGGGAACGTCTGCCCTACGAGGGTGATACCTATATTAACCAGCTCGGGCATTTCTGCTGTGACGCCGATTACCGCATGGCGAAAAAAACCATTGACTACGTTCTAGAACACCCCACCTGGCCTACCGAGTGGAGCCTGATTATGATTATGATTGCCTGCGATTACTACCTCTATTCCGGGGACGAAGAGAGTTATAACCGCTGGAAACCGCTGTTTAAAGACAAATTACTGCTCAACCGGACAGGCGCTGACAGACTGCTTGCCGGCTGTGATAAAGACATTGTTGACTGGCCGCTGTGTGAACGGGACGGATATGAGTTCGGGGCGGTAAATCTTGTCCCGAACTGTTATTATTATCATGCCTTGAAATTATCAGGTGAACCTGAGCTGGCAGCCGGAGTTAAAGCCGCCATCCGGGCGCGCATGTTCAAAAACGGATTGTTTGTCGATAATCCGGATTCGCGGCATAATTCTTTGCATGGCAATATGTTTGCATTGCGCTATAATCTCGCTGAAACTGCGGAGTACCCCGGAATTATGGCCTTTATCCAGTCGCGCGGCATGGCATGCAGCGTATATGGCGCCCAGTTTCTCCTGGAGGCGTGCTATCAGGGCGGGGCAGCCGACTATGCACTGGAGTTGATGACTTCCGGCGGGCTGAGAAGCTGGCGGAATATGCTCAAATGCGGCTCAACCATCACGATGGAAGCCTGGGATGACAGTTTCAAGCCGAATCAAGACTGGAATCATGCGTGGGGAGCGGCGCCGGCCAATATCATTCCTCGGGAGTTAGCGGGGATTAAACCTTTGAATCCCGCTTTTGCCAGCTTCAGCCTGGAACCTCAGGTTGGTTCGCTTGAGTACGTCGAATTGCGGCATCCCACCAGCCACGGCGCGATTGACGTAATTATTCAGGATAAAGTGATGAATTTTACCGTTCCAGACGGAACTACAGCCGTTCATAACGGCATTGAGTACAGCGCGGGCCAACATCAACTAGAGCTAAAATAGCCGTTGCCATGGTTGGTTCAATCATAATAAACACATTTTGTGCTGATGGATGGTAATTCTGTCTGTTGTCGTTCCATTCACAGTTCTGTTCGAAAAACGGTTATTTCAGGATTCTATCTTAACAGCAATAAAATGGAGAACCATAGTCTAATCATTAAGAGGGGGAAGTTCCCCGCTGCTTGCAGCGCAACTGCTCAAAGTAATTTTTGCGGCCGCCGCAGGCGAGAAAGTTCGCCCGTAATTCCAATTAAAAATCAAATCGCCTGTTTACTTTTAGTTTGCGCTGTGCTATCTTGTCCTATAGTCATTCAACAAATAGACAAGGAGGCAGGCAAATGGAACGGCGAGGCAGGCGTGCAGTTTTTGAGAAAGGAACTGTCGGACGGGCGCAAATGATTGTGGCGGAACTCAAATATGGAGATCCTGTAATGATGGCGATTTCCGTCTTATTGGCCAGCCGCTTGTCCCTCACCAGTGAACAGATAGGCTCGATCTTTGGAATTTCGCCTTCCACTGTTGTTCGCATGAATGAACGGTTCCGAAAGGCAAATCAGGGTATTTCACGAAATTGGGGAGGTGATCGCCGGTCAATTCTGCCGGTTGATGGAACTGCTGACGTACTGTCATCACTGAAAGAGCAGGCATCCCAGGGGAAGATTGTAGTTGTTGAGCAGGTAAAGCTGGCGCTGGAAGAGAAACTCGGGAATCAGATAAGCCTTCAGACCGCATATAATATTTTGCACCGGCATGGGTGGCGTAAGGTGAAACCGGACAAAGAACACCCCAAATGTGATCCGCAAAAACAGGAAGAGTTTAAAAAAAAATCTTCCCCCAGCCGTTATGTATGGCTGCCGTACAAGCAGTGACGGAAGGCCGGCAACTGCGGATAATGTTCCAGGACGAAGCACGCTTCGGAAGACTTCCGGTAATCCGCTCGGCGTGGGCTCCACCGGGGGTTCGCCCAAAAGTGCAAGCAGCTATAGAACGACAGTTCCGATACGTATATGGGGCAATCAGCCCAGTAGAAGGGGAGCTTGACTGGATGGATTCGGATGCCATGAATACAGAGAATATGTCTCGCTTTCTTGACCTTGTGAGCAAAAATCATCCAGGCGACCGTATTTTGATGGTCGTTGATGGCGCAAGCTCTCACACGACCGCAAAACTGGCGGTGCCGGAGAATATAACGCTGCTCGGGATGCCGCCATATTCCCCGGAGCTAAATCCTGTTGAACACCTATGGGATCATGTACGGGAAAAAGCATGCGCGAACACTTTTTTCATCAAGCTTGATACCGTTGTTCAGCGAGTGAACGAAGAGCTTGCCTTGCTGGCTGACCAAGCAGCAACAATAGCAAGCATGTTTTGCTGGCCATGGATAATAGCGGCAATTTGATTTTTAATTGGAATAATACCTCGTATGCTTGCATCGAGGATAGGGTGAACGAAAGCAAAAATTTTATTATCAGACTCCGGCTTGATAGACAAATTCAAAAAAGGGAATATTAGATATTATATTGAAGAGGAGGATTAATTAAAGATTATGGACAAGATTTTCTGGGAATATTTAGAGGAGTTGCCGGAACAGGAAGCACCCTGGCGCGAATGGCAATGCAACTTGGCTGGATGTTATCGCTTTAACACTTTCTATACACATTATCTGCGAGTTGAAGGCCGCCGCGCCAAACAGCTTAATTGCCCTTCGCCATGTGAGCAAGGTTATCCTCGGCAGGTGGTGGAAAATTCTCCATCCGACATCACGGCAGTATGTCCGCAGGACAAAGCTGATCCAATCCGGCTCAAGTTCAGG
>CAIKZE010000028.1 GCA_903831825.1 uncultured Lentisphaeria bacterium
AGGCCAGACAACAAGGCGGACAATGCCGCCAGCACAGTAACGCATATCGGTGATGACCATGGCAATATCCGGATTGTTCTTTATTGCCGCAAGTCCCTCATTGCCATCACATACCGCAACCACCATACACATCAGGAGCCGGCCAACCCGAGCCAACAGGAGATGCTGACTGCCGCCCATGGAAGTCAACATCAACCGTAGACCACCATCATCCGCACTACCCCGTTGTACATATCACAGCAGCAGCAACTTAGTGTATCAGCGAACCTAGCCGCTGAACCTGGAGCCGGCCATAACCAACAACCCCGGCAGTATACTTACGCCATCTACAACGCAAGAGCTGGCAACCCTGCACGAGAGAGATAAGCCAGGCATAACGCCGCAGCGAACAACCATAAACCTTGCGGCCCCGTGTATCTCTCCGGCGGTTGATAAGGGGGTGGAGAAGCCATGGAACTCTGCATCCCGTACCCCGTTGTCTACTCTGCGTTTTGCTCAGTGTTGAACTGTTAAACAAACGAATATTATTAGCGGGTACTTTACTTTCCCCCGTAAGTTAAAGAGAAAAGCTATCATACGGCAACTGAGAACTGCCGAATTCCCTGACATATCTGGTAGACGATCCCTTAGTCGCAACCTTGGCTAAATATCCAACAAATGCAAAGGCATCAGCAAAAGCAGAACGGTCATCCCGGTGAACGATGATTCCCCGCTGAATATAACCATTAACTTCAATTTCGGTGATATGGACAAGGCCTTTTATAGGTTCAGGCAGTCCACACGCAGCAGCCCATAATTCATCAGCCTTGGATGGTTTCTTGTTTTCCTGGCTATCTTTGCTGTTAAGAAGCAGGTATCGGATATTATTGCCGTTCAGCAGAAAGTAGCAATGATAATGATGATGGACGGCTTTATTTCTTTCGCGAACCCATAAGTAGTAAGGGTCGAACTTATGGCGAACCATGTAACGACGGTAATTTTCAATAAAGTATTGGAAGCAGGAGTTGTCTTCAGGGATAAGCATTCCGTCTGGAAACCGAATATCAAGTCTTACGACCAGCGTCTGCGAATGCTTTTGGGTCATGAACGTTAATAATTGTAAATTTCTTTCCAGGATATCAACGTAGTGGCCATCTGAATCCAGACTGGCGAATATCGGATACCCGTCGTAATTTGCCTGATAAGTAATTTCTGAACTGATCATTGTAAAGTTCCTTGTTAATCTTGTTTGTTTACTTGCTGTATAAACATTATTCTTCCGGTTAAATAAATACACGGAAATGGATTAATAGCTGAGGCGATGATGGGAGTCTGTTATATTCATAAAGGAATATCTTTAACTATTATATGAATAAAATAATTGTCGGTGCTTTTACATCTTTTATGGCGTTATGGGTAACGCCTTAATACAGAATAGTTTCTATATATGGTTTATTGGATTAGTAGTATATTACTATATACGGCATATAACTCCTGCCGAAACATTCAAGATATGGTTGAGCCGCACGGTCTTTTTGACGAATTTCAATACTTATTTGCATGGCGGAGTTATTTCTACTATATAATAGTACTAATTGACAATTATTCTGTAAAATAAAACAGACAGTACCCATGATATACACAAATAAAAGGAAGTGTATTATCATGAAAACAAATATCAGACCACAAACAGTACGGCTTATCAAACGAATCCTAACCCCGCTAGCTGATGAAGGCTTAATTTTTGTACCTGAATTGAACGACATTATCGGCAATTTAAAGCATGTTTCCGAAAAGGGAGAGTTGCTACCTCCAATAATGCCCAAATTGCTAACTCAAGAGGACGCTGCTGCAATGCTCGGCGTTGGTTTATCTAACTTTAAGAAGTTGGAGCGAGAAAACGCATTTAGTTTTAAGCGAAAAATGGTAGGAACTTCTGTGCGTTATCGCAATATTGATATCATCAGTTATATTCTGGCCTCAGACGATTCCAGCCAGCCCTGATCCTGCCAGTAATTGATTGCAACGCTCTGCCCATTGATTTACCTTGTCTCCAGCCATAGCGCATAACTGCATCTAGCTTCCCTGTTTCAATGACTTTTTCGCCAGCCAGAGGACCTCGCCGCCATATCAGTGATTACCAGCCCGTGGCGATCACAACAGTAAGAATACCACAGCCACGGAGCGCAAACTCCGTGGCTGTGGTGTATCGGCGGCATTAAAAATCGAGAACCCGTCCCGCAGATAACTATCTCTGCCAGCCAGAATCATCAGGCAGAATGTTTTCCGGACAACGGTCCAAGAACCGGCAAATACCGAAATAATCATCCCCTGTACGGATACCCTAGTGACACAAAAGAACTCCTTGTACAAATAAAAAGCGGCGGCGCAGAGCCAGGTATTTCATCGAAATATAGGTTTACGTCAATCATAGCGGTCTACCCGTAATTGCTGTCCGGGCTTTGCAATTCCAGTTTTTACAGGCATCACCAAAGGGCGAAGTTAACGGCAGTTTATGGTCGTGGGAGTTTACGGTAATTCCAATTAAAATGGCCTTTGAAAAGTCATTTCATAATGCTAAATTATTCATCAAGACATCAATGCCTGTTGACATAATGTGGTGTTCCGACAGGATGGGGATAGGAACAGAGCGGCTGCCAGTTGGCCCTGTATTGGAACCATCGGGAATCGGGAATACGATGACAGTCATATCTGAGAGGCATGTGAGCCGCAGTAACTTGGGCAGCTAGCAAAACCCCACTATATATTTTTGACTTTTCTCCAGTCGGACTCGGACTTTTGAGGCTGGAAGTCCGTCTGATCGAGTCCGTCCAATGGGCTGTTTTGTCCGGTTGGACATGGGTAAAAGACCAGCCGGACACGCCATTTGTCCGCTACAAGTATCGTAACGTCCGGATTTTTGTGTTACTAAATATTACCTTAATGCGGA
>CAIKZE010000029.1 GCA_903831825.1 uncultured Lentisphaeria bacterium
TCAGGCATTCATTGTCCCGTGAAAATAAAGGAAAATCCCGCCGGCAACTTTCGACATCACCGGCGGGGGTAGGCTGAGGTCTGCTCTACATGTCAATGCTCGGCTGGTTAATTCCGTCCTCCTCCGCAGACACAGGGGAATCTTCGTCCGGAAAGAAACTAACGAGTGCTTTCTTGATGACTGGCGGCGCTTCATCGGCGATGTCAAATAGTTTTTCGTTGGACTCATCTGGAACCAGCTTAATGATTTCAATTATTGCCTCGTACAGAGAATACCGCTTGGAGGCAGGTTGCTTTGCATCAGGCCCCGACACAGGCGCAGCCGCGGCCTTGATCTCTTTTTTAGCCTGGGCAAGCGTGGCTGAGCCATTAAGGAGTTTCTGGTAAATCTCCGCAGATGCTTCTGAAATCTTTTTTGCTGCAAGAACATATTTCCCGGAAACGTGGACTTGCGCACCGGCAAGGTCAACGGATTTACCACCAGAGGGTACTTTTCCCCTTATGTCTGTTCGGGCCCCGCGCCGTTCAGCCGCCTCTTTTTCAAGAGTCGGCAGAAGCTTAACAGCCACCGCCGCCCTTTGAACAGCCGTCAGATGGCGACGGCGCAGATTCAATGCAAGGATCAGGGCTTCCGCCGTTCCACGTCCGTCCCATTGCACAGCCTTCACAGACCTACCCAACGCCAAACATGCGGTCAGCCTGCTCCAACCGTCGAGCAGTACACACCCATCCACAACGACAGGGGTCTGCTGGCCGTCTGCGGCGATACTTGTTTTCAGTGACTCAAACTCCTCGCCCGCCATTCTCGGGAAGGCTGCCGCCAAAGGGTGTATTTCGATTTCTACGTCGGGCTCAATCAGAAAAACCTCGCCAGGCTGGCGCAATGCAGCTGTGGCTGGTACTGTCCGGGATACCAGACTTTTCTCATCAGTCTCCTGTGCCTGTGCCTGTGGCGGGGTGGCTACTGCCGGACCCACTGCTGGCGCCGGACGCTGAACTGGTGCAGCCGAGGGATCCGCCAGCAGCCGCTTTTCGAGTTCATCGGCAAATGCCGTAGCCTCCGCGGTATTTTTTCCGCGGATATACTTGATGAGCCCCTCCAATGCTGCAGCTTCTCGTGAAGCATAAAATTTATCTGCTTGCTGCGAAAGTATTATATCATCAATTGTTGGGCCTTGGCCGTTGAACTTATCAATAACGGTCCGAAAAATATTAATGTCTGTGATCTTCATTTTCTTTGTCTTCCTTTGATAAGCGGGCAGCCCCTGTGTTGTTTGAAGGCTGCCCGCTTTGAGTTTGATCCTTATTGGTGAATTGCAGTAATAACTCTGCGAGCTTCGAGATAATCTTCCAGCTCTTCAGCGGAATTCATACCCACATTTTTGGCAACCTGCTCCATGTCAAGTAGAACCGGAGGACTATGAGCCTTCAGATAATCGGCATAAACCTCCATTGCATCTACGACCTTTTTCATGGCAGCCAATTCCCGATGTTTCTCCTCAAGTTCCATCCCTTTTTCGTCAAGTTCCTGACGCCTTGCCGCCAGCGCTCGCCAATCTTCGTTGAGCTTGGTATTCTCTACCGTTAGCTGCTTTGCCTTGTCGATAAATGCCATAACAAAACGGTCGGTTTCCTGCTGGATTACACCGTCCTGTCCATCTTGCTTTGTAGCCGGAGTTTGGGATGTTGCCTGACATTTCATGTTCTTCTTCTGCGATTCTTGGCCGCCGTTATCTTTAATCGTTCTTCTCATTTTCTTACCTCATTTTTGTGTATCAATTTTCTTCTTGCAGACTCTCACATCTTCACAAGGCACTTCCCCTTGAATTATATTACCGTAAACTCAGGTAAGTATACGGTTTAAGTTACTGGCTTCGGTTTTAATTATGTTATTGTCGGTAAAGCCTCCCTTATTATTTTTCAAATTTATGCAAGTCATATTTCACCATAATTCTTCACTGTCACCTTACGTCAGCTCCGCCAGGTTCCTGCCGGCTTTAACTTCAACGCCGAGCCGGAATTCCGGCAGCCAGTCCGGCGGCGTACACCATGCCGTTTGCAGCATCTGTTTACATATCTCCACCTCGTTATCCCGGACACAGCACACCACTGCATCATGCACATGATATGCCAGGCCGCCTTTCACAGAATAGAGCGCGTTGACCAGCAGATCACGGGCCACTGCCTGTATCAGATTCTGGGCCAGCTTGCTGCTGTACAATGTTTTCGTCTTTCCGTCAGCAGCCGTATATGTCATTGGGCCGTTGCCGTCAATGGCGAACCCGTAATACCGAATAATCCTGCCAGACGGGAGCGTGACGGATAGCGTGCCGTTACCGTAATTGAATTTGAACCATTCACTTGCAATAGTCCCGTTGGCATAGACATAGCGCAGATCATCTTCAAGCCTTTGACCAGACCTGACCATTTTCGGGTAACTTGACTTGAGATGGGCGAGCAGTCTGGCACAACTGTCGAGGGTTATGACCTTGGCATCAACCATTTTCTTCAGCTCCGGTTTTGTTGCCAGTCCCTTGAAAAGGGTGTCCGCTCCGATGCCGTAAGTGAACGCAATGAATGTACGTTTGCCGATCTGGCGCAGCATGCCGGCTGCAATGCCGCTATTGCCAAATACTGCCTCGGCAAGACGGGTGTAGATATCAATTCCAGCAATTAAGTCAGCATATAGCTGTTCCTCTCCGGCCAGAAACGCGAATAACCGGGGCTCGATGGCCTTGGCGTCAGCAGCGACGAAATATCCCGGCAGTGCATGGATCGCAGACAGTATAGCGTTGATCACAGGATAGGCTGGATCAGTTGTCACCGGCTGCCGGGGAATACCGTGGATCGGGCAGCCATGAACAGAGGCGAAGCGTCCGGTAATCGCTTTATTGTAATCAAGCAGTATATGAAGACGACCGCTGGAATCAGTGCAATTCAAAATATGCTCAATGAAACTGTAAAGATACAGATATTGTTTCTTGAGCGACGGCTGTAGCAACTGCTTCATGGCTTCAACGTCAACTAGGATGATTGGCGACCAGACGATGGCGGCTGTCTGCCGGATCACGGCCAGCTCCTGGACGGGTATCCTCGCTAATAGATAACCGGCGATGTGGCGGATCACCCTTACTGTGGACGTGGCGTGAGTTTCAAGCCCGGCTTTATCTGCTGGCGGCAGCGGCATACCGCCACAGCGGGTGTACAACTCTGATAACTTCTCATACGGGCGGTTGCCGAATACATAACGCCCAAGCCAGCGGACGTCTATGATATTGGGCGGATTGATGCCTGCCATGGACAGTATCATGCCGGCAAAGTGGGCGTTCTCGACGATCACCATAACCTTTTCCAGATTCTTCCCATAAAGCTTTTGCAAGTAGGAGAGAACCGCCTGCAAATCACAGCAGTACCATGGCCACGCGGGGGTCATGTTGATGTCAAGAACGGCTACCCCGTCCAAGTCAAGCCGGCTGCTGTTGCAGTATGCGAACGGGGAATCTTTATCCGGGTTGAAGCCCGGGGTGCCTGATTCCATAAAGTGGATGCATACGATTGAATTCATGGTGTTACACTCCCCGTTTCTGCAGTTGTTTCCGGCTGAACACTCTGGTTATCTCCGTCGGACCGCGCATCGCTGATAATGCCGTTAGCCCGGGTCCATTTCAGCCTTACAACCTCTCCGGCCCGACCTGCATTTTTATTCCGCACTTTCTGGATATGGAGCTCGATGCTGCCGTCGTTCCTGGCAATGTCACGCCAGACGCACAGGCAGGTGTCCGCTTTGTTCCGCCAGTGAGCGGATCCGGAGATGTCATACGGAGTCGGCACCGGATAGTTCCCCCTGCTGTCTTTCACCATCTTCGCCGGATGCACTACGATCCAGGCGCATAAGCCATGCAGCCGTGCGAAGTTGCGTACCTTAGACAACACGTCGCTGATATATTCCGTCTCGGTCAGCCTGAACGGACGCTTGTGCTCGATCTCATTCCACGGGTCAATCACGAACGCCTTGATTTTATCCCGGGCTGCGCATACTGCAACGCGACACAGAATAGAATCAATGTCGGACCCGGCTTCCGTGATGGTAAGAATCTGAACGCAAGCCGATAATTCTGCAATGGCGGTCTGTACCTCGTTTTCATTCATCTCCTGGATATTCCAGCTAACATTTTCTCCGGATTTAAATAACGGCTTGCCCGTCCACTTCTCCGCAAGCTTCTGGAAATGATTGGCGATTGGATAGTTCTCCGGGCTGAACAGTGTCCACTTCCAGGCATGCAGCCTCGCCGTGTTTACGATAATCTGGTCCAGTATCTCACTCTTTCCGTGTGATGGGATGCCGGTCAGGATGTTCAACGTTCCAATCTGCAGTTTAAAGGTTTGATCAACAGCAGGGATGCCGGTGCTGAACAGATTGCTCTGCCCGCGATCCTTGTAATATTGTAGTATTTCGACCTCATGCTCTGCAAAGGTCGTTATTCCGTTCACCGGGTAAGGCCTGGCTGAATCGACAGCGGACTTCAGCGCGGCAGCGCCATGCTTGACCAGCACGTCGTTCGCATCCTTGCAGCCTTCCGGATATTCAACCGCATAACACTTCTCCGGGCCGATATGCTCCGCCACCAGCTTTTCAAAGGCCAGCCCCGGCTCGTCCTTGTCCATCGCCAGTATTATCCGGTCGGCGGCATTGAACGCTTCACGGTTGGTTTCGATGAATGCCAGCTTAGTGCTGATGTTCCTGGCATCTGCTGGTGGTGCGCCGTTTGGACATGATACGGCACAGGTGAACCCGGCCTCCATGACTGACAGCACATCCATCTCGCCCTCTGTGAAAATAATGCTATCGCTGCCAGCCATGCTGTCCCCGTTGAAAAGCGCGGTCTGGTCTCCGCCTCTGGCTTGCGAGAAGTCTTTTTTCTCGATGGCACGGTACTTCACGTTGACGATCTTTCCGTCTTTGGCTACCGGGAACGCTATCGCCTCTCCGGGGTGTCCCAGTTTGTGGAAGAACATGACTGTTGACTTTACTCCGGCGGCAGCAGCGGTGGCTGGCGATATGCCTCTGCCTGCCAGATATGCCGATCCGGCAGGAGTAAGCGGCTGCAAGTCTGGAATTGCAAAAGCATCTTCAAGCTTGTCATGTGTAGACGGTTGCGTTTTTGCTGGAAACGTCCCGCCAGTGTATTGCGTTGTACTTTGCGAATTATCGGGCAGACCGCCGGTAAATTTGCAATGGTGACAGTACCACGTTTGCTTTGCCAGGTTGACGGACAGATCCTTTTCGCCTTTATGCGTCCTGGTTGGATCACACTTTGGGCAGACAGTCCGGTATTCGCCATTCCCGCTGTCCGGTGCATCGATGCCGTAATCGCGATAGGTTTTCATAATGCACATTTCCTTTCTTCGTGCTGGGCCGGTTCATCCAGCCAGCATTTGCCATTTAGGTACGTCAAAGGATTTTTTCTAAATTGCGCGTCTGGTGTATTGGAGATATAGCCTGGCAGGCGGTCTTTGATCAGCACGCGGTCTGCCTCCCTGAGCATCCCATACTTCACTTCACACTTAGCGCGGTCGATGGGCTTGCCGTATTCCTTCCAGAACTGTTCGAAAGGAAACGCGGTAACAGGCGGTTCACCGCCGGAGTGTATTATGTTTTCAGTATCAGAATCATTTTCAGAATCAGTATCGGCTTTTCTGGGTTCGTCTGGGTTATTCTGGGTTTCCAAATTACCCACTGGCTTTTCTGGGTTTTTCGGCCTTCCTCCCTTTCTACCATTCGTGGCGTTTCTTGCGCATATGTTTTCGTACTTCCGGCCATCCCGTTTTAGATGCTCGCGGATAGTGGCAAAAGCTACTTTTGCAGGCAACGGCAGCGGTAGCTCCTGTCCGGTCTTTGCGTATTCGAAGACAGCGCTCCACAGCTTCCCCCTGTCTTCGTCGTTCAGCAGTTTTGCAGCTTCGTCGAATGACAGATACATAATAAAAGATTCTTTCATGATTTTAGACCCTCCGAGGCAATAAGCCGCGCGGTTCAAATGCTTGATCAGTAGACTCGCGGAGAAAACCAGCCTTGATCAGAAATTCAGATGAAACGCCGGGTCTGAAAAACTGGCATGCATTGCCGTTTAACTTGAGTTTGACAACATTGCATTCAGCCTGTACATTGTATTCAGATTCGATTTTGCAACCCTCCGTGTCCGTTCGCTGCGAACTGGAGGGTTCTTTTTTTAGTTCCATTTGACCTGCCCTCCTTTGCTTATCGTCAGCGGGCATTTCTTGCAGGAATCCGGGTTTTGCATGCCAGGGCAATGCTTAATTTTTATCTCAAATGCTTCCGCTGACAGAATTAAATCCGGAAAAGGCAGCGGTGGCTGCTCAACGATAAATTTACATCCACAGCCTTTACAGCGGAGCGAAGATGTGTTTTCGTTCTTAGTCATTCTTCCCTCCCTGTTACCGGCAGCGCCGTGAGCGCATGAAGCGATCAATTTCCGCCCTATCCACTAGAATCTTTGAACTCTTTGAGCTCCCCAGCTTTATAAGCTGAATTTCTTTTCTGGCAGCGGCGCGTCCGATAGTCCAGCGTGAAATTGACGCGTATTTTTCGGCAGCGGCGATCGAGAGATATCGGACGTCGCTTGCTTCTTGCTGCGGTTGGATTTGCCAGCCAAAGGGTTGCAATAGGGTTACTAAAGCAGTTCGGACTGCTTCAGGCAGCCGTTCCATATCTTGCGGGGTAAGAGTTTTCAAGTTCTTATTTTGTGCGCAAAGTAGCGCATCTGCAGCACCAACAATGTGCTTAGGAAGAGATTTTTCTTTCATAATTAGTAATTTACCTGTGTATATCGTTCGCTTGGGAAAAAGATAATCTTAGGGGAAAATACACGAATAAACAATAGTGTTATTGGGTTAGTATTAACCTAAGATTTGACGACTCGCTTACTAGAAGCGTTTTCGGCATCGGGGCTGACCCCGTGGTAGGTAAAGGCGGCACTAATTAAAGTGCTTTTTCCAAGAAAATTATCTCTTCTTGGCACAGGTAACAAAACGCTCCCAGGGAGCGTAAATTGGGTTTTCAGGAAATGCTCGTAAAGCCACAGCATTACTTGAACATATATTACTATATGCGCGGAATTTTAAATATGCAAATCTGTTTGCATTTTTTTTTGGGGCCCTGCTCAAGAGTGCAAATGGATGCCTAGTCAGCGGCCTGCTGACGAGTAGAATTCTTTTGCACATAGAGTGCACTTTGGGCGCCTGACTCACTAATTTTTAGGTAAGGCTTGGGGATGCTTCTTAAAACTATTAAGAATTTCTCTTACTTCTTCAATTGGTAATGTTCTGGATAGTTCCGCCAGTTGATCCCGCTCAGTCTCACAGTTGACATCCCCGACCAATGCTATCGGTAATTGTGCAAGATATCGCTGTTTGTCTTTTAGGTTGGCGTGACGCTGATACATCTTCGTCATCTCGTCGGACATGTGTCCTAAAATGCTTTGAACTATTGCTAAAGGGATATTGTAAACACCCGCCATATAGGCAAATGTGTGTCTTAATGCATGTGCTGATTTATTCGACACTGCTCGCGTTCTGGTTTCTAGTTTTACTGTCGTCTTAATACCCAATCCCTCAAGAAATTTTTTAATTCTATGGTTTATTCCGCTGGGATTTGACAAGTACATTTCAGCAAGTTCAGGACATACATATTCGCAGGTACCGGTGACAGGATATTGCTCTTGCAGAAATGTTCGAAGAGGAGGCAAGATAGGAATTTCAATCTCTGTACCTGTTTTGCGACGACGCTTATTTTCAATCACTCCGAGTGTAAAATTAATTTCTTTCCATCTCAATAGACAAATATCTGATAGTGACAGCCCTGTACAGATTCCAATGATGAAAATTGGTTTAGTGAATGGCATTGACATATTTTTACCAATTACTCTCAACTCTTTTTCTGAAAAAACTTCGCGGTCTTCTTTGTCGCTTTCCATAAAAGAGAAGTCGAATGGATTATGAACAATTCCTATATCTTTTTTTAATCGGAGAAATACTGATTTAAGAAGTTTGTGCCGGGCGTTGACGGTTGCAGCCGATAGGCTGGTCGCTTTGCTGAGATATGTCTTTTCTTTCGGCTTTTTAGTATTCTTGCTAATATATTTAATTTCCTTGGAGAACGCTCCTTTTGTTTTGAGTAAGTTAATATACTCCTCTGCATGTTTGGTCGTAACTGCCCGTAAGGATGTAATGTCAGAATAGTTTTTGGACATAAACGCTATGAAGTCATTGAAATATGTGAGATTAGCGGCTAATCGCTTTTTGCCCGGTTCTCGGTCGCGTGGTTTCTTCATGAACTCATCAAAGGCGTCTGTAAGGGTTATTTGTTTTTCGCCAGTAATTACCTGTTCACGATATTTGTCAAAGTCTTCTATATCTGACTTGCGTTCTGCCATTGCTTTGGCTAATACTCGCTTTTTTCGTTCATACTTTAGAGCAGCTCGTTCATTAGTACAACCCTCGCAAACTCCATAATTAAGCCTGCCGTTCTGCATGAATCGGTAATGGTACTCTTCCGTTTCGCCTTTGCCTGACTTCCGTTTGAATACAGCCATTTCTAACGCTCCTGTTAATACCTGCAATATACTGCTAAAGGAAAAGTTTGTCAAAACAAAGTTTGAAACATTATTGAAACATTTAGAGCTTAAAACTTCAAATTTGTGCTTATAAACAGCTCACTCGTAATGAGCAGGTCAACGGTTCGATTCCGTTCATTGGCTCCAATTTCAGGTTGGAATTATCAAGAGTTAACATTTCTCAATGTTTTACCCCAAAACCTATTTTCCGGTACTTTTTCTCCGGGAGCCCCTGCGTTTTCGGAATTTTTAATGAAAAATTCCAAGCTTACAATGCGGGAAAACTATCTGCGTGCCGCCAGACGCCGGAATCCTCAATGGATCCAGTTAGACTCCGGCCTTTCCGCGGGGTTCAGGAAAACACGCGGGGAAAATAGCGTATCTCGCCGCGAGAGCTCCGATATTCCAAGGGAGAACTTCATGGCGATGGTCGAAGTCGTCAAAGAATATGGACATCCATAAAATCAAAGATAAGTTTTGCGATTGGCGATTTTAATAAAACAGCTCTAAATTATGAGGATATTGAAATTAATACCGATTCGCAATCTTAAAGTTAAGTAAAGACAAGAGCAATTTTGAGAATTATTTGGGAATGCCGACGGAAGCCCGATATGAATATCGGGGGACGGAGACATTTTCAAATAAACTCAAAAGGGCCTTGCCGCGAAGCGGTTGCGCTCTCGTCATGTCGGCTGCGTGCCGTATGAGTTCAGTCGCTACCCCGGTAGCGCCA
>CAIKZE010000030.1 GCA_903831825.1 uncultured Lentisphaeria bacterium
AGGCCAGACAACAAGGCGGACAATGCCGCCAGCACAGTAACGCATATCGGTGATGACCATGGCAATATCCGGATTGTTCTTTATTGCCGCAAGTCCCTCATTGCCATCACATACCGCAACCACCATACACATCAGGAGCCGACCAACCAGAGCCAACAGGAGATGCGGACTGCCGCCCAGTGAAGTCAACATCAACCGTAGACCACCATCATCCGCACTACCCCGTTATACATATCACAGCAACAGCAGCTTAGCGTATCAGCGAACCTAACCGCTGAACCTGGAGCCGCCCATAACCAACAACCCCGGCAGCATACTCAAGCCATCTACAGCGCAAGAGCGGGCAACCCTGCACGAGAAGATCAGCTAGGAACAGCACCGTAACTAACAACCATAAACCTTGCGGCCATGGGCATCTCTCCGGCGGTTGATAAGGGGGAGGAGAATCCATGGAAAACTGACAGCGCGCACATCCAGCGCCCCCGTAGTCTATTCGGCTCGGCGGCGGGTTACTAACTGTTATGACTGCCAGCGCATCCACACTGAATACTCTGTTTATAACTGCGAGCAGCCGTAAGATTTGTTCTTCTCTGCCACGATATTAGGCCGGAACTTCGCCACATACGAGATCCAGGAGAAACAGTCATTACGGATTTTATCCAATTCTGGATATCCTCTGCGCAGCTTGAACCCGTCATGCCGGTAACTCAGGGCGCTCTTGGGCTCACTGACATGGATACGCCCAACAGCAGAGTCAACATCAAGCATTTTCGCCCAATATTTCTCCGCACTTATGCGATGCACAAAGCTGCCCTGGACCACATTGGCGTTGTAGTAAAGAACAACGTGCCAGTGGCCCAAGCTGTCGTCATTTTCACGCTCAAACCGCCAGACATACTCGACATCGCCGTAAGCTGACCGTTCATGGCGAATGAAGTCAGCGAGAAAGCGGGTGAACAGTTCATTGCCCGCAGCCGTTGCGTATCCGGCGGGGAACAGAACAGACATCATCATCACGAAAACTTGGGAGTGCCGCTGCTGCATGCTTATCAGCCGCTGCCGGAGTTCATTCAGTATCTCTTTGTGGCAGCAGAATCCGAGTTCTGCATTGGTGTTTATCTTCAGGTCCTGGAACGATTCGTGGAACGTCTTCAGGTAATCTTTCATCTTCTGTTTCTCCGGTTGGTAATGAATGTTTTGGAACTATTTAATACCAGAGACGAATAAAAAATAACAGCGTACAGGAACCAGGGAGTTGAGTATGAAGAAGGCAAGGGTAGAGAGTATTATCTCTTGAATGGATTACAGCTTAAAGCTGTCTGTTAAAGCTTTGTCTTTTATGTTTATTAAAAGGTTTGAATCTTATATGCTTAATCTTATTAAAGGCTATTACTATTTACCGATGCGATTTACCTCGTCTTTATATTATAAGGAGAATTTATGCGGAGATGTGATCTTAAATAATAAAAAAAATAGCTCGAATATCCTATAACCAAAATAGGAATTTAAATTTCACCATGAATACCCAAACAACAATCAGAATCCAAAGTGTCAAACTGATCGCCCGCTTCCTCAGAATTATGGCCGATACAGATTTGTTACCCGTTCCAGAAATGAACGAAATAATTGCCCAACTTAAGCACCTTGCCGAACACCGAGAAGCATTGCCTGCAATAGTTCCCCGGCTGATAGACCAGGCCGAGGCCGCAGCCATGCTTTCAATCGGGATTTCCAACTTTAAAACTCTTGAAAAATCAAATGCATTCCCATTCAAACGCAGGAAAATCGGGGGTGCTGTAAGATATTTGAATATCGATATTTTCCAGTACATACTAGTCGAGGACACAACTAAAGACAGCGAAGAGATATAGCAATAAAAGGCCTTCCATTCATGCTTGTTGCCGACTGAGCGGCAATGCCAATACGAATCCGACAGGACGTTGATTCACGCAGAATTAATCCCACTTGCCACCCCGTAGTTTCTCAACGTATAGCGTGGCAAGCCGCATTTAAGTACTCCGGTTTAAGATAGCGGTTTTCGATATGCAAACAACCCAATCCTGCCATTTTACTGTGAATGTAATATTCTAAATATACGAGTCCAAAATATTTAAATTTACGTTTCTATTCCAACGGTTCTGTCGGTACGTATTCTATCATTATTGAGTGCAGAAAAATATAGGGAACATAAATGAGTAAGGAATCGAAAGTTCTTCCCGGCAGGCATCGTCGAAGTGTCATAGAACGCATCGGAATAAATTCAGGTTATTAGATATCTGCAAACTCTATTTATGTTTCTATAGCCATTGTTTATTTTTCGGCTTACTCCCGGTACCTTCCGTTGTTAATTTCTTAACCATTGAAAGGGAAAGCCCAAGTTTATCTGCAATTGCCTGCCCCTTGAGTCCATTATAACGGAGTTGCAAAACATCAGCAATTAATTGTCTCCGGGGCCTTTTTAAGGGATCGGGCCATTTGGGCTCGTGGTTTTTGATTTTGATAAAAGTCGGATGTCCAGCATTGAAGTCCAGTTTACAGATAAATTTCGTTTCTCCCTTAAAAAGACTTTCAACATTTACAGATATTTTCAGGATGCCTTCGTCGCTGGTACTATTTTTAACTTTTATTACGCTGTCTATTGAAAGCTTGTTAATTTCTTTTTCGGCGGCAACAATCACAATTGCCCAACCGGATCTTTTGAATTCTCTAATAAGATTATTTTGAATAGCTAAAGATTCTATGGAGTCCGAGAAAAGATTGTCAAGAACTAACAGCTTTCTTTCTAGTTGCGGCTGATTGACCACAGACGAGGCTTGAAATTTTACGAACTCGGCGATTTGATAGTCTTGCTGGCCCTGTTGTTTATCAATAATATTCCAGAAGAAATTGCTGAAGCAGTTAGTACCATCCTTTCTAATTGGAAACGATGGTGTTGAACTCCAAAGAGATAAAATTGGTTTCTCGAATTGTTCAAACGATATTTTGTCTCTGGCGAGGAAAACTTTTAATATCGTCATCAACTTTTCTCCAAGAGAAAAATAGCCGCCATCCTCTCCATACAGGTAAAGCACTGTAGCTGGCTTGCCGCCTGAACACCAGCCTTCAAAAGCTCGTAATCCACGCGACAAAGCAAAGGCCATATTTAAGGCGAACCACGTGGTACTGTCCGAATCGCGAACAATTGATGTTGCTGATCTTGAATATATGAATGGCGACATTAACTGGGGCCTGTTGTGGGCCAGCCTAGACAAGTCATTTCTGAATTCCTTCAAACTTAACGGCAGCGACGGATCCTTGGTGGACATTACTTTTTCGAACTCGTCAACTGTATAAATAACAGGAATCGGCTTAGAACGTCTTGAAGGAACTTCAAGGTCGATTCCATCGTCAAGATATGATACATATTTGAATTCCTTCACTCCTATCTGATCAAGTTTATTTTTAACGGCCTTTGCGGTGTTATAAACAAGCTTACCTCCCTGTCCGGAGTGTTCCTTAAGGAGGTAATATACCCTATGATCTTTCAGTAAACTCCAATCAAAATTGGAAATGGTTTTTCCTTCGCCCAACCATGAGATCCAAGTGATTTCGGAAACCCTTGCCCGGTCAAGTAAAAGCTGATTGATTCCGGCAAGCTCAATTGAATCGGTTAAGATTACAATTGGCATTGAGTTCATCCGATTGAAAGCATTAAATAAAGGAAACGTATTGTTTTCTGATGAAAAAGGCAAAAAGCAGTAATGATTTGTAGGAAAATGGCAAGTTGGAATTAAAACTTTCTTTTCCCCTAAATATTTAATTAGTATTAATCCATAGGATATCCCGCATACGCGATACTCACAAATATTTATAAAATATTCAAGAAATGCTTTTGAATCCCACTCAAACATTGGACTCAATTTTACATGGTCTATTGGAGTATCTTTATTAATATCCAGCAATTGTGCTAGCTGGAAGATTGCATCATCAAGACTGGTGGCTTTAAACCACCGGTACAAATTTATAATTGGAGTTACCAGGGGCGGAACGTCTTTGGCGCATATGCCCAATTCTTCGAGAATTGACGCCGTGCCAATATCCCTTATATATAGCTCGCGACCTTCATGATCAACATAAGTCATTTTCCAGAAATGACCTTCCTTTGTGAAGTGGATTGTATAAGTGTTTTCATCTGACGCTTTAATAGTCATTCCGCCGAAGCACTTTAAAAAGTTGTCCTGGGATGTTTGTAAAAAATATTCAATTTTGCTGGCAAGGCATATCTTGTCTTCAGTTTCGTAATCACGAGGAATTAAATCCGCTTTCATGTTTTTGAAATCATGAATTAAATAATTTTCGATATAGTCATCATATTCATCCATAAAAATACCCATCAATAATTGCTTGCGATTATCATGCCTCTTTGATTGAAATCTTTCTGTCAATAATATAGCAGTTCTATTTTAAAAAATACAGGCACTCTTCCACCAATCCTCCGGGAACGCCAATACGACAAAGATTGCCGGGTTTCCGGCGCATGAATCGTCGATTTCGGCTTTGCCTAACTTGGCCGATCTACAATAGGGATGGATATTCAAGATGTGTCGTTGGTCAGTCAGTTTCGTTTGACAACGGCCAGACCGAATGCATTACATCCAGATGGACAAACTCTGACGGCGGTCTATGGTAACTGCCGAAACAAAGACACCGGGACAAACTTCTCCACGTCTGGTCACATATCTAGACCGGAAAGAAACAGGTCGTGGATGTTGTCTAGACCATCAACAGTTAATTCCCTAGAACTAACTTCATGTCGCAGATTAAACATAATAGCAAAAATTGTCAGTCACTCAATCAGTTATATCTTTACAAATGAATATACTTCACCGCCTATAATAAATAATTTTACTAGCTTAAAATATCGAGTTTAGTACCCACAGACAGCCTAGCTCTATATAAAGTTATATAAAGTTATAATAGTTACATATAGATAAATAATTATTATTGTTTTAATATTTTTTATTAATTACAGTAATCTTTATTGATGATATTAATTATTTAAATAATTGCTGTAATTATGATAATAATGGTTATTTAATTGTAAAAATGAAATAATGCAGATCGTTCGCAGGCCGATGAAATCCAGAGATACCGATGCTTTGGATTTGATAATTTATTAAATATCTTTCATTGAATGTATAATTATTATTGAAGTAATTTTTATTATTTAAAAGAATATAAAATTGGAATATCCGTAATTCCGGCTTACTATATACTATCAAAACCATCTGTATAGCAAGGAGCCCGATAATGAGAATTCTTTTTTCTTGGCTTAGATTCAATGACCTGGAGGCGTTCAGAAAGAATGCTCCAGCTCCAGTCGTGGATGAGATTCAAAAGTTGCGGACGGAATATACAAGCGATCCTGACAGTAACGTCCCGCTTACCTCATTACTTGATCAGGCTTTGTTTGAGAAAGTGTATCTGTTTCATCACTGCAAACTGCCGTTTGAAAAGGAATTCATGGCCTGGCTCAGGCCGGATATAGAGTTCGTATTTCTGGAAATAAAAAACATAAACGATTCTGTAGAAATCATCGAAAAACTGCATATTGAAATTGCCCAAACGACCAATGGATTTAAAAAGGATTTCGGAATACTACGGAATTGCGGGACTCAAGCAGTACAAGACGCTTTTGTAACGCCTGCATTCCAGAATTGTACTTGTTATTATGAGATAAAAAACAGTAAAATTATTGAGATAAAGCCCCCTGGACAAGATCCAAAATCAGCGTTGAAACCTGTGGGGTTCGAGAATATCATTGGTGCAAGTCAGGAAACCGCGAATATTTTGCATCGCGCAGGCATCGCAGCGAAAAATCCTGATCCGGTATTAATCACAGGCGAAAGAGGAACAGGTAAAAAGGAACTTGCCAAGGCCATTGCCCTGGCAAGTTCAAAAACTCCGCTTGAAGTGATAAAATGTATTGCCTCAAATTACAAGGATTTTGATCAGGAATTATTGGGAACCGAACATTCCGATGGCATTCTGAAAAAAGCAAATAAAGGCACTTTGGTTCCAGCAAAAAAGAATGAAACTAAAATTTAAAAATTGAAGAAGTCCAACAGCCGTCGTGTCACCAGTTGCTCGATGAATAGTCACCGGCGCGAGGCGCTTTCCTTATTTTTCGATTGTAACGGGGGATATGGCTGGCCAA
>CAIKZE010000031.1 GCA_903831825.1 uncultured Lentisphaeria bacterium
CAAATTTTAATTGTCATCATTCACCGGACTAAAGTCCGGCGCTACAATATGTATCGCTCCGCTGGAGCTTGTTTTGACTGTTTTACTTTATTTTATCAGAGCGTTTGACATAAAAGTGTCAACTACCTTTTGAAACATGCCCGAAATCAGGGCAAAAAATGGGAATACTGGGAATAATGGGAATAATGCAAGAAATCCCATACTTCCCATACTTCCCATACTTCCCATAATTTTGAAAAGCGTTGCGAAAAACAGGCAGCGACTCAGCAGTTATTGGCTTTATTCCCTGGGAGCGCCGGTCGTCTGACCGGCTATAAGGAACATTACTTTTAAAATGATTTTCATATTATCTTCTTTGAAGGCAGCATTTCCGTATCATTCAGGAATTGCTTTCCATTATTCAAGCGCGGGAAAAAACTTTATTTTTAGTGAAAGAAAGACTTAATGCGAATTAATGCGCCTTGATTTTTCAGACAGACATCGTTAATATATTCATTTCGCATTGATAAAACCATATATATTGAGGTTTAAGAATGAGCTGGGGAAAAATCATGTTGTTGCCGGTATTGACCGCCGGCATGGCGCTGTCGGTTTATTGTCAGTCAACCGAAACCAAAAGCATTAAGATTGAAGATATCGACAAAAATTTTCAGTCGGCCAAAGTCGGCAGCAAGGAAGTCTGCTATTACGATGCTTTGCAGCAGCCTTTTGTCTTGAGCGGTTTTCCCTGGCGCGACCCGCAGAAAGTATTTAACCGCCTTCCCGCGTCTTTTACTGAAAAAGACGTCAATCCCGGCGCGTTGTCTTTGGCGCGGCACTCCACCGGCGGCGCAATCCGTTTTCGCACCGATTCCCCATACCTTGCCTTGCGCGCCCAGTTGGCTTATTCATCCGACATGAACCATATGCCCAGAGCCGGCAGCGCCGGTTTTGACCTGTATCGCGGCAGCGGCGCCGATATCTGCCACCATCGAACGATTCAGCCAAACCGCGACCAGAAACAGCTTGAGATCATGATGGTTGAGGGAACCGCGAAGCAAATGACCGACTGGACTATTTTTCTGCCGCTTTACGGCAGCGCTTCCAAAATCGAGGTAGGGCTGGCGCCCGGCGCCAAAATTGAAGCTCCAACCCCGCAGGCGATAACCAAACCGGTTCTTTTCTACGGTTCATCGATTACCCAGGGCGGATGCGCGTCGCGCCCCGGCAATGCCTATACCACGATGCTTTGCCGGGCGATGGACGCGCCGCAGATCAACCTGGGCTTCTCCGGTTCCGGCAAAGGTGAAATCGCGGTTGCCAGGGCGATCGCCGGCCTTGAACTCGCGGCATTTGTCATGGATTATGATCACAATGCGCCGACCCCGGAGTATTTGAAGCAAACGCATGAACCGTTTTTCAAGGCCATTCGCGAAAAACAGCCGGACCTGCCGATTATCATTATGTCCAAGTGCAATTTCTACGGTTCCAGGGATGATATTGCCCGGCGTGATATAATTCGCCAGACCTATGAAAATGCGGCAAAAGCAGGCGATAAGCATGTATGGTTTATCGACGGTGAAATTTTGTTCGGCAAAGAGGACCGGGATGCCTGTACTGTGGATGGCTGCCATCCCAATGATTTGGGGTTTTACCGCATGTATAAAACGGCACTGCCGGTATTGAAAGAAGCGGTTAATTCCGATAAAAAAGCCAAGTAGTTTATCTGGCCGGCAGAGGGGCAATTGCGCGGGTCAAAGCCACTTGGCGAGGCATTCTTCAAATTGTTTTTTCTTCAAGGGCTTGGCGATATAATCATTCATTCCGGCGCTTGAACATCTGTGCATATCAAGGTGATCGCTTCCCGCGGTCAAGGCGATGATCGGAACGGGGGTGGCGGTATTCTGTGATTTTTCAAATTTTCTGATTTCCGCGGTTGCCTGGTAGCCGTCCATCACCGGCATCTGACAATCCATGAGAATCAGGCTGAATTCATTGCCGCGTTCGCGGAAAATCCGGCACGCTTCCTGTCCGTTTTCCGCCATTTCAAATTTGAAGCCCCAGGAGTCCAGGATTTCCCGCTCAAGCCGCTGGTAGATTTTGCTGTCTTCGACGATCAATATCTTTTTTGTATCTCTGGTCAAATCGGGATCTGCTTTTTCCGGCGGCAATGAAACATGCGATGTCTGCATGACATAGTTCTCTTTTTGTACCCTGGCATTTTTTACCGACTCCCCGTTGGAAACCGGGAATTCTATTTCAAAAGTAAAAGTGCTGCCCAATCCGAGTTCGCTGGTCAAAGAAATCGTGCCGCCCATCATGGCGACGAGTTGCTTGACGATCGAAAGCCCGAGGCCGGTGCCGCCGTAAATCCGCGCGGCGGAACGGTGCGCCTGCACAAATGCTTGAAACAATGTATGCTGTTTGTCTTTGGGAATGCCGACGCCGGTGTCAATGACCTCGAAGCGCAATCTGACGGGTTTGCCGGGGGTGCAGTCAACACAGGAAATATTGAAGACGACTCCGCCTTTGGAAGTATATTTGACCGCATTGCTGAGCAGATTTATGAAAATCTGGCGCAGTTTGGATTCATCCCCGACCAGAAATTGCGGAACTTGAGAGTCAATATTGATATCAAGTTGGAGCTTCTTGTCCGAGACTTCTTTGGCAAAGATGCTTGATGCGATATTGACTTGTTCATAAAGATCAAAATCAATGTTTTCCAATTCCAGCATCCCGGCGTCAATTTTAGAAAAATCGAGAATATTAGTTATTTGGGCCAGCAAAGATTCCCCGACATTTTTAATAGTCTTCACATAATCTTCCAGTTCCGGCGCCAAAGAGGCATCGGCCAGCAGATCGGCAATCCCGATTATCGCGCAGAGCGGAGAGCGGAGGTCGTGAGTGATATTAGCCAGAAACAATCCTCGTGCCTCTTTAGCCTGTTCCGCCTCCTGCACTGCTTTTTCGGCGTCCTTTCTGGCATTGTACAAATATTCCTGCGTTTCGGATAACTCTTTTACGGTAGCCTTCAGTTGGCGGTGTTTTTGAATTGCCGCATCATAGGAAGAAAAAAACAGGTCGAGGATTTGCGACCGCTCGGCGGTGATTAAATGTTCCTGCCCGGCAAAAGAAAGATTCAATCCCAAAGACGACGGCTGGGATTCACGCAATTTCTTGTTTAATAAAATATAACTGATTCTGGAAAGCAGGTCGGCTTTTTCAAAAGGCTTGGTGATGAAATTATCCGCCCCGCTTTTTAAACCTTCGATAATATCATCGGGAGAATTCAGTGACGTCAGCAGTATTATCGGAATGCTTTTGGTGCGTTCATTCTTCCGGATTAAGCGGCATAATTCATAGCCGTTGATATCCGGCATGATAATATCAGTAATAATAATGTCCGGGCAAAACGTCTCCAGATGTGCTTTTGCTTCCAGTCCGCCTGACGCGACAGTAACGGCGTACCCGTACTCAACCAGCAGATTCTGGAGTCCCATTGCTTGAACTTTGCTGTCTTCCACTACCAGAATCGTTGATTTTTTATCCATTCATGTTCTCTGTGTTCAATTGCCAGTCTGATATAACTGTCTTTAGTTTTCTCAAAAAACTTGCTTCACATATTATATTCGAGAGAAATGCAGAATACAACATATTTTTACGGACAATATCATTTATTTGATTAATAAATTCAAGTAATGCCGAATCGCAATTAAGATTGCGATTCGGCATTAGTTGCAGATAAAAGTCTTGCGCAGAGGCTATTTAAATTGTAAAAAATCAAAAGCGGGTTAAATTTATAGATGCGAATGTTAGCAGAGCGCCGCAATGAATAAGGATGGGAAATCGCATGAAGGTAACGTCAAAGATTTGTATGACCAAGGATGTCGGAACTAACGGCAATCTTTTTGGCGGCAACATGTTGGCGTGGATGGATGAAGCGGCGGCGATATTCGCGCAGCAGATTACCGGAAGAAATGTTGTTTCCGTGCGTTTTGCGGAAATCATTTTTAAAAAGCCGGTGAGGCAGGACGACATTATTGAGTTTTATTGTGAAAAGATAAAACAAGGGCATACGAGTGTCACTTTCGACATTTTTGCCGTTGTTAAGGATGAGGAAGTGTTCCGCACGGAATGTACGTTTGTCGCGGTAGATAACAATGGGAGGAAAACCCCGATTGAATGGCCGGCAGAGAAGTAAAATCTGTGACATCATGAATATTTATTTTTATTGAAAAAAATAAAAAACCGCTTGAATGTTTTACAGAATAAATACATTATAATTTTTTGTTCCTGAATTGAGATATGTCCGTGCCGCAGGCGCGGGCTTAATTAATGATTAATATGGAATGGTAACATTATGGCTGGAAACAAACTGGTGATTGTCGAGTCTCCGACCAAAGCGAGAACGATTGGCCGTATGCTTGGCGCCGAATACACGATATTGGCTTCAATGGGACATGTGCGCGACCTTCCAGAGCGGTCTATCGGGGTGGATATCAAGAATCATTTTGCGCCGATGTATGTGGAGAACCCGCGAAGCGCGAAAGTGGTGAAAGAAATCAAAGCCGCCGCGAAAAAAGCGGACAGCGTTTATCTGGCCCCCGACCCTGACCGTGAAGGGGAAGCCATCGCCTGGCACTTGCAGGAATTGCTCAAAGGGACATTCAAAGGCAAATTTCAGCGGGTGGCTTTCCACGAAATCACCAAAAGCGCCATCGAAAAGGCGTTCCAGCATACCTCTGAAGTCAATATGAATCTGGTTGATTCGCAACAGGCCCGCCGGGTGCTTGACCGGCTGGTCGGTTATATGGTCAGTCCGCTGCTCTGGTCGCAGGTGGAAAAAGGCGCCAGCGCCGGGCGTGTGCAATCCGTAGCCTTGCGCCTGATCTGTGAGCGCGAACGCGAAATTCTGTCATTTCAGCCGGAAGAGTTCTGGAATCTGTCGGTGCTGCTGCAAAACAAAGCAGGCGACGAGTTCGAATCCAAACTCTTTAAAATCAATGATGACAAATTCAAAATCGGCAATGAAGAAAATGCCCTGAAAGCGTTTAACGCAATCCAGCAGGGCAAAGATTTTAAAATAGCATCGGTGGAATTCACCCCGAAAACCCGCAATGCGCCGCCGCCGTTCACCACCAGCACTTTGCAGCAGGCGGCGAATAATCTGTTGAAATTCTCCGCCAGCAATACCATGCGCATCGCCCAGCAGCTTTATGAAGGCATTGAGACCGGCTCCGGCGGTTCCGCCGGTTTGATCACCTATATGAGAACCGACTCGGTGATCGTGTCCAAGGAAGCCCAGCTTGCCTGCCGCGATTTCATTGCCGGCGCTTACGGCAAAGAATATCTGCCCGGCAAGACGAATCTGTTTAAAAGCAAAGCCGGAGCGCAGGAAGCGCATGAAGCGATCCGCCCGACTGACGTAACCCGCACCCCGGAATCGCTGGCCAAATATCTTGACGCCACTCAGTTGAGGCTGTATACCCTGATCTGGAAACGTTTTGTCGCCAGCCAGATGGCCCAGGTCGAACAGCGCCAGACGACGGTTGATACTGACGTCAAAGGGGCAGACGGGAAAAAATACACTTTCCGCGCGACTGCGCTGGTCACCGTATTTCCCGGCTTTATGAAAGTTTACGATGTGATAAAAGCCGAAGAAGGCGGCGAAGAAGTCGCTGAAACCCCTTCAGAAGTTCTCGGCAGGTTGCAGCAGGGAGAAGCATGCTCATTGAAAAAAGCGCTGAAAGAGCAGAAATTCACCGAACCGCCGCCGCGTTTCACTGAAGCAAGCCTGATTAAGGAACTTGAAACCAACGGCATTGGCCGCCCGTCAACCTATGCCACGATCATTCAAACCATCCAGACCAGGGAATACGTGGCTAAAGACAAAGGCAAGCTCTGTCCGTCGGAACTCGGTTTCAGAGTCAATGATTTTCTGCTGGCGAAACTGCCGGATCTGATTGAGGTGAATTTCACCTCCCGCATGGAATTGCATCTGGACGAGGTTGAAGAAGGCAAGCTGGGCTGGACCCGGATGCTGGATGATTTTTATGCTAAATTTGCCAAATGGCTGGATGCCGCCAAAAATGCGGGTTCGCCTGAAGTCAGCAAAGCCGCCGCGCTCATCAATATGCTCAATCAGGTAAAATGGGCGCCGGCCGAAAAGAGCGGACATCGCAGTTATGACGATAAAAAATTCTTTAATTCAGTCCGGGAAAAATTCGCCACGGACAATAAAATCACCGCCAGGCAATGGGATGCGCTGATCGGTCTGGCGGCCAAATATTCCGTACAGTTGCCGGAACTCCATTCCGTCGCGGACAAACACGGTTTCAGCAGTGAACTGGCGACTAAGTCCGAAGAGGTTAAAGTCTCTGAAGAAAGACGTTTGCAAAACACCGCCACCGCCGATGACAAAAGCAAGTATGTGCAGATATTTTCCGCGTTCTCCGGGGTCAAATGGGAACCGCCGCAGAAGAACCGCGGCAGAGTTTACGACGATAAAAAATTCTTTGATTCCCTGAAGAAACAGGCAGATTCCGGCAAAACTCTTTCCGACAAGCAATTAAATGTGATTGCCAGGTTTGCGACAAAATACAAAGAAGCGATTCCGTCATTCGAAACACTGACCGGATTGCTGGGTATTGTGCCGGAAGCGGAAAAAAGTGAAGCCGCCGCTCCGGAAGCAAACAGCGAAACCAGCGCCTTGTTGAAAGTTCTCGCCGCCGTCACCGAATGGGAAGAGCCCGCGAAGAAAGGCAGCAGGACTTTTAACGACAAGACGTTCTATGAATCGCTGGCCAAGCAGGCGGAAAGCGGCAGGCAGTTGAGCCCGAAACAACTGTTCGCGCTGAAGAAAATGGCAAACAAGTATTCCGGAAATAAAGAAGAATAAGCTTTTTCCCCCAGTATATTGCCAGTTTAAACTAAAAAATCCAGAGAATATGTTTTCATTATTTTCTTGAGATGACCTGTTTGTGTCTTAAAATTGAACAGAACAAGGACATATAAGAAATCGGATAAGCAGAAAACAAAAATATGTCCGGAATAGCTTATTTGGCGAAAAATGAGTTTCCAAAAATGCGAAATTGGATTTTTTTTATTTACATGCATCGTTGCTAGTTTGACAAGTGTTTTTCGTAGAGCTATTATAGTTAGTCATAGAGAGGTTTGTTTAAAATGCCGGAAATTATATACGACGATGTTTTTGCACCAAATATTACGATCCGCGGCGCATGGAACGTTGCTATTTTTGACGAAGTCTGGCTCTCCAGGGAAATATGTTCCAATGCACAAGTGCAGACCGAGATAAAGCCGGTTTTGCCAATTATGGAAGTCAGGTTCAGATTGCCTGACGGGGTTTTGGTTTCTCCAACGCCGGACAAGCTTTTTATTCGTGCCGATAAAACTGCGAAATATGAAAATGTTATGAACACGGCATTGCTGATCATTAAAAAGCTTCCTCATACGCCTGTAATGGCCATTGGCAATAATATTTCTTTTGCATTGAAGAAAGGAACTGATTTTCTTGAAAAAAATGGAGTGGCTTTTTCCTGTTTGGCTGAGAAGATTAGCACATTGGCGGAAAGCAGTCATTTGAAAGGTCTTAAAGCCAATATGTCCTTTCAATGTGAATCTTATATATTGAATTTGACTTATGCCAAGGATAATGGAGTGGAAAAGATTTTTTTCAACTTCCACTATCATTTGCAAAAGAATACACAGGCGGGAAGACAAACTGAAATTAAAAAAATCATCAATAAATTTGACTTTTGCTGTAAGGATGCGACGCTGATATTAGAATCCCTAATTAGGAAAGCCTAAACAATGAGTGAATTGACAACTGCAGAAGAATCTGTATGGATTGGGACCACAGGCATTTCGTTTATGTCATCTCGTTCCAGTAATGGTTGGTCTGTTATTTCTACTAAGCCAACTTGGGAAAATCGAAATCTTTTACCTTTCTGTATAACAGAATTTATATATGATGGACGCGAATTACGATTTAAGAAACCATTATATTTAACTCCAAAGCACGATGAGACGAAAGTATCTCTCTGCCTTCAATATGAACAGTTGGGAATAGATGTCTTTGCCTCTACGCGAGAAGAGTTGCAGAATGAGATAAATGAGCAGTTGGCTGTCCTTTGGAAAGAATACGCTCTTGAGGACGAAACAAACTTGTCTCCTGCCGCGATTAAACTAAAGAAGCATTTATTGAGCGTGATTACGAAGTGAGCGAGGAATTATGCTTCTTGCACAAGAAAAAGTAGAGAAAAGTTTGTTGCGCAAAGGTTTCAAAAAGGAAGAAGGAGACCATCATTATTTTATATACTGGGATTTGGCAGGGAAAAAAACCATAGCAAAAACCAAAACCAGTCACTCAGGGAAAGACCTTGATGATACATTGTTAGGACTTATGGCCCATCAAGTTAAACTAAGCAGACCACAGTTTTCAAAATTAGTCGCGTGCCCTTTATCAAGAGAAGAATACGAAGAAATTTTACGTACCCAAGGGCATCTTCCAAATTGACTTGATTCAGATAATAAAAAAGCCATCTGTAGATTCCGGTTTTATCTGAATTTCAGCGGCAGGTTCATTTTTTTGTGATCTGCCGCTGATAAAGCGCCACGTAGTCATCAACCATCTTTTCGGACGTAAAAGATAAATCCGGACTGGAAACCGCGCCGTTGATAATCTTGCCGGCAATCAGTTCCGCCAGCATCGCCGGCGGATGGTTTTTGAAGTCGAAAAACGTCCCGTTGGGGTAATTCCGGAGGAGTTCTTTCAGCGGGCCGATTTCGCTGGCGATTACCGGTACGCCATGGGCCATCGCCTCAATCAGCACCAGCCCGAAACCTTCATAGCGGGAAGGCATCACAAAAAGGTTGAATGCCCCGATGCAATTCGACGCATCTTTCCGGAAGCCGGGCAGCGCCACCAGGATATTATCGGGAGCGGCTTTCGCCAGTAGTTCCAGGTTATGACGTTCAGCCCCTTCGCCGATAATCACCAGTCCCCACTTCTCTTCAGCCGGAACATGTCTGGAAAGCTCAGGCAGCGCTTTCAAAAGAATATCATAGCCCTTCTCATGCCCCAATCTTCCAACCGAGCCGAAAACCGCGCCGCATCCGGCGAATCCCCAGGAATTCCTTAACTCCGCGATTTCGTCCGCGCGCAGCCTCTTGGGCGCGACAATCCCGTTATAAATTACCGGCATTGATTTTGATTTCACATGCATTTTCGCGGCGTGAAAATCGCGGGCAGCCTCGGAAACCGCAGTCTGGACATCACACAGCATGAGCGTAAGATGATCCAGGAAAAAATACCATGCCTTGTCCTTTCTGGATTCCATGGTGTGGACGGTGTTGATCAGCTTGTATCGTGCGCCGAATGCGTTCAGGCGGGTCACCAGATTCGCATGGATCAGATGAGAATGCACCACGTCCGGCTGAAGCCGCCGAAGCAGTGATTTCAGGCGGAAAATCCGCCACGGGGCGGATTTTGTCAGTTCCAGGGATTCAATGCCGACATTATGCTCAAGCAAATCATGAATAATGACCGACTCCCGCGGCAGCGGCGATAATGAGACGACCGTCACTTCGTGGCCGCGGCGGCGCAGTCCGGCGCAAAGCTCGGCCAGCACCCGCTCCGCTCCGCCCGGACGCAACTCGGTTATTACTTGAACTATTTTCATAATGGCTTAATTATATCTATGTTTTGAATAATTGAAACTCCGTTTTCGTTAAAAAGCTGAATTTCCATTCATTTATTCCTGCAATACGACAAAACTTCGTTTACGGTAATATCTTTGTCCCGTCCGTCCAGGACAATAGCTCTCCTGCCAAGCGGAACCAGTTCCGCCGGGTCTGTGGCTTTGAAAATCATCACAGTCAGGCAATGCTCAAATGAAGCCGCAATGTGCCCCAGGCCGGAGTCCCCGCCGACAAAAATCGCCGCTTTCTCCATCAGCGCAAAGACTTCCTTCAAAGTTCCGGCAAAGAAAACGGCGCGCCCGGCTCCGGCGCGATCCACAATCCTGCCGCATTCCGCCTTATCTGCCGGCATCCCCAGGACGACTATCTGAAACCCGTCAGCCGACAATGCCGCCGCGAGACCGGCAAAATTATCAATACCCCATTCCTTTGCCGCCCATCCGGTTTTCGGCGCCAGCAAAACAGTTGGAATATCGGGGCGCAACGCGTTCCGCCCGCAGACCTCCTCAAAGTTTAGAGAAGTTTCCGGCGGCTGTGGAAATTCCGATGGAGCGGATATCCCGCCGATTTCCTGAATCACCTTCAGCAGCCGCTTCCTTTTATGCGGATCCGCGGGAATCCGGATGGAATAAAGCGCTCCCAGCTCATCGCCTTCGAAGCCGATGGAGTATGCCGGCTTCAGCAGTCGTGTAAACAATGCGGAATAACGATTGCCGGTCAGGTCAATCACCAGGTCAAAATTCAACGGGCGATATTTCCGGGCCGCGGCAATCAGCTTAGCCCACGAAATTTTTTCCCGCTTGCGGTCGCTGATTACTTCCGGAACCAGATGAATGTTTTCCGGATCGATCATCCGGTAAAAGAGGTCCGCAAAATCCCGGCGCAGAAAAATATGGATTTCCGCATCCGGAAACCGCTGTTTCAAATATGGAATGGTTTGGGATGCCCAGAAAGTATCGCCAAGCCAATGGCATGCGATCACTCCAATCCGGGCCGGCTGTTCCGGCATGCATTTTTTGCCCCGGAGCTGTCCGAGGCATGTCAACACCGTATTAATAATTTTCTTTAAAACCGTTTTCATCGGGAACAAACCGCCTTATTATTAGCAAAACTTAATATAATCTTCTGTAAATGCGATACAATACCGCCGCCGGTTATTCGTGAATATTCAGGGGTAAACCGCAGCAACAAAGAATCAGAAAATTCTTCGCACTGATTCAGCCTGAAAATCCTGCTCATGCGATTTTTTTCAAGAAAAATATATTCTTCGCGCTTGTTTTTTTTGTTTCAAATATTATAAGTATAGATATTTATAATATTTA
>CAIKZE010000032.1 GCA_903831825.1 uncultured Lentisphaeria bacterium
AGGGGTATTCACTATTACCCACTCATTTTAAGAAAGAACCTAAAATTTGGAGTTCCGTAGGAACGAAACATATAAGATTAATATGATTCGAGCCTACGGCTCTCGAATTGTGCGGGGGGATGGCGGACGGATTAAAATCCGTCCCTACAACATGATCCGAGCCTACGGCTCTCAATGGCGGCATCTCAAAAAGTGTCAACTATCGCTAACCCCTTTTTGAAACATGCCCAAAGTTTGCGGCTTATTTACTTTCTTTTTTTCCCGGCCGCCTTGCCAACTGCTTCACGAAACATGTAATAGTGCCGTTTTACTCTCTGGATATAAACAACGTCCGGAAGCAGCACTTTTTGAAATAACGTTACAAGGGCCGGCGCAAAACTCGCCTGCGAACTTAAAGAATTCAGCGACGGCCCCATAAGTTCTGTGATTATATCCGGATCATCATCCCTCATCCACTTAATATAAAAGGCACGGGATTCCCACCCCCAGCCAATAACCGCCACAATGTCTTTTTCGGCGGATGACGCAACAGTGAAAATTACCCGGCGACAGTCGCAGCCGGGTTCATCACAGAACATCTCAAGAAAAGAATACTCCGCAACAGGCAGCTTGAAACTGGCATTGTCAAGCACGGTAACAGTTCTGGTTTCCAGTTCAGCAATTTCAGGGAAATAACTATGGAACAGTGAATATGGCATTTTTTATCTTCCTTTATATAATTTGCTCTATTAATTCTTGAATTTTTTCGCGCATCATTCTTCACCTGATGTTATTTATAATTAGTCTGTCGATCAGGTTCTTTACTTTTAAACCAAGTGATTTTATCTTCCGGCAGATCGACATTTTTATCTTTAAGCTCTAACTTAATATCCCCATCCCCGTTTTTACAATATCCATATGAATATGAACTTACAATATCCATTCCATTAACTGATGAAAATGGAATAGGGAAGCGATGATATAAAGCAGTTCCAGTTCGTATAATACGGTTTGGAGAAGTGTAAAAAATCTTGTCTTTATGGGTATCTATTATTTTAAATTTATCGGTTCCTGCTTTTTCTAAAAGCATAGAGTTAAATACAAAATATTTCGGCTGAAACTCTTCAATCCAAAACATGCAGATTCTATTATTATTACCGTTTTGCTTTATTAATAAGTACCTGTTGAGTGGAATTTGAATAGCATAGTTATACGCTTTAAACTCCTTATTCCCTTGAGCAAGTAATATTTCTGATGAATAATCATAACCAGACATGAAAAAAACTATAATGGAAACAAAAGAAATTAAAATAGCAATAACAACAGTTATGACGATTAATTTAGAAAGAGAGAAAAGATCCTTTCGCATTATTCCATTTTTTTTGTCAACGTAATATGAATAAAGGATAAAATATAAACCGCTACCCAAAAGTAAAATTTGGATTATGCCACAAGCCACGGCCCGCATATTGCCGGAAAAATTTAAAATAAGGAAATAAATAGAATATATAAATAAAACAATCGCAATATATCTTGCAACCCTGAACCTGATAATCGGGATCAAACTGAGCAACGACAAATTAATAACGAAAAATATCGGGTTAAGCGTAACTAAAGAGACCAGCAATGACAATATCAATAGTACAACGCCGATTTTCATGAACTTTTCCAATTGTATTGTTTCATTTTCCTTAACAACGCCGCATGAATAAAGAATTAAATATAAACCGCTATTCATAAGAAGAACTTGGATTATGCCGACAAACAATGCAAGTGATGAAGCTTGAGAGTACCGAGTTCGTGAAGTCATCCATCAGTGCGTGAGTATTCGCGGCGATATGAAAATCTCCGTGTTTTCTCTTTTCCTCATTATATTCAAGCCTGAAATGGAGCGTCAAATAGCTTTCGTCTTGTCAGGCAA
>CAIKZE010000033.1 GCA_903831825.1 uncultured Lentisphaeria bacterium
CGCAGATGTTAAAAACGGAATGGTTATGTTCAATGACTATCCAAAGTGTCGGAGTGGTCCACAGATGACACAGATGAACGCAGATGTTAAAAACGGAATGGTTATGTTCAATGACTATCCAAAGTGTCGGAGTGCGAGGGGAAGTTCGAGAGTTCTAAAATGCGGGAGTGCGAGAGTGGTAAAACTTTAGAACTTTAGAACTTTAGAACTTTAGAACTTTAGAACTTTAGAACTTTAGAACTTTAGAACTTTAGAACTTTAGAACTTCCCAAGGTGTCCAAAATATGTTTTTGTCGTAGCACCGTCCGTCTTGGACGGTCCTTGGACAGATATGTCCAAAATGTTGTTTGAAAATTTTATAAAACGTTAAAAAAGGCTTTCTTTGTGCCTTTGTGTCTTTGTGAGAGATATCCCTCTTGTTTATTAAAGGCGTTATTGGGTTAAAAATCATGGAACAGGTTTGCAAAGTTGCGTAGTGCAGGCAATTTATGTCTATTAATTATAAAACAATGGAACAGTTCACCACGGAGAGCACAGAGCTCACAGAGAGATTCAGTAGAAAACATAGTAGTCAGCGTATGACTGCCATGTATACAGTCATACGCTAACTACTGCTTTTACTCAGTGTCCTCGGTGTCCTCGGTGGTAAAATAGAGAGTAATCATGCAAATCATATCGGGCAAAGCCCGCAATTTAGCGCTGAATGTGCCGCCGGGGGAATCGGTCAGGCCGACTTCCGCCCGTTCCCGGAAAGCCATGTTCGACAGCCTGTCAGTATTTCAGGACAAAATAATTGTTGACCTGTTTGCCGGCTCCGGCGCGCTGGGGCTGGAAGCCGCCAGCCGCGGCGCCGCAAAAGTCTATTTTGTCGAAACCAACATCGCGAATGCCCGAATTATCGAGGAAAATATTAATAGAGTCAAGCGTACCGGCGTTGAGGCTGATTTTCTGGTTATAAAAGCTGACGCCGCAGTCTGCGACCGCTATGTCGGCACGGCTAAAAATCCGGATATGATTTTCGCCGATCCCCCCTATCCTGAATCCGGACATTTTTTCCGCAAACTAACCGGAGATCAGCAATTCATGCAGTGGGCCAAAGACGCGCTGCTGGTATGGGAAATGCCTGATTTCGGCGATCCGGACGGTTCGTTTCTGCAAGCCCCCGGCTGGAATTTGAAACGCCGCAAATACGGCAGCCGCGAATTCATCCTGGCCGAAGTAAAATAAACCGTCAAATACATTTTTAACCACGAAAAGCACAAAAAGCACAAAAAAATTCACCATGAAGGACATGAAGATAATGAAGATAAAACATAGAATTCAGAGTATGTCAGCGATGTCCGCTGTCATACTCTGAATTCTGGTTTCCATCTGTTTCCACTTTCGTTTATTTTGTGTGTTTTGTGGATAAAAATGCTTTTGGATTATGTCCGGCGCAGGCGGCGCTCGGCATCGGGAAATTTTTCCAGCCAGTGCCAGTATCTTTCGGTATGACTTTCTTTAATTTTGTCGAGAAACTTATAAAAATCCTCTTTCTGATGCAGGAAGGAGACTTCGGCTTTCAAGCCGCCGGGGAAACCGCGTCCGCGCAAATAATCAAGGATGATTTTTCTGGCTATCTTCAACGCCAGTTCTTCGCCGTAATAATCAATTGTTTCAAGGACATGCAGTTCAATTTCTTCGCAAAGCTGCTGAATGGTCGGCGGCTGATATTGTTCACGCATGGCGATTTCCTCAAAAATCCAGGGATTGCCCATCGCGCCGCGCGCCACCATGACGCAGTCGCAGCCGGTGGCTTTTTTGATTGCATCGTAACTGCCCGCATCCATGATTCCGCCATTGGCGAGAACCTGGATTTTAACCGCCTGCCTGGCGGCGGCAATCACGTCATAAAATACCTGCCCGGAATAAAAAGCTTCTTTTATCCGTCCGTGAATCGTCACCGCCGAAGCTCCGGCGGATTCGAGTTTCTTTACAATTTCGACGGTGGATGTCGGGTCAAGTTCATCAATAATGCGTATTTTGGCGCTTACCGGAATGCGGGAAATCCCGGCGATAATGCTGAACAGCTTGACCGCCTTGTCAATATTTTGTCCCAGTAATGCCCCTGCCCCCTTTTTGACAACTTTCGGGGCGGGACAGCCGAGGTTGAAATCTATCACATCAAACCTGTAATCATTAAGAATCCTGACCGACTCGCCAATATGTTCGGCCTCGCAGCCGACTAATTGCACGCCAAGCCAGTCTTCATCGGAACCGCGGTCGAGATAAGTTCTGGTGCGTTTATTGCCGAACGCCAGCGACCCGGCGTCAACCATTTCGGCAAATGCCAGCCGGCAGCCGTGGCGCCGGGCGGAATGGCGGTATGGCAGATCGGTATAACCGGAAAGCGGGGCCAGAACCACACTGTCAGCAGGATAAATTGTCATCGGGATTGAAACTTTCAGGGGTTATTTTTCGGTATCGTCGTCATCACTGAGTTTTTTAATATTCTGAGGCGGAGTATCGGAGTGCAGATACTGTAATTTCTTAATGGCCTTGTTTTGAATCTGCCGGACGCGTTCGCGGGTGCAGCCTACTGCTTCGCCGACTTCTTCAAGGGTCATTACCTGACGGCCGTCAAGCCCGAAGCGCATTTGCAGCACCTCGCGTTCGCGGTCGCAAAGATGCTCCACCAAATCGTGCAGTTGCTCCATCGTTTCCGAATCCCCAAGCAGCCGGTCGGGAGCATGTTCCTGCCGGTCGGGAATAAAGTCCTGGATTTCGCCGTCTTCGCCTGCCTGTATCGGCTCGTTCAATGAAGAGGTTGAAAGGTTGGTATGGCGCAATTCGGAAACCGTGCGCCGGCTGAGTTCAAGTTCATCCGCCAGTTCCTGGTCGGTTGCCGTGCGTCCGAGTTTCTTGGCCAGTTCTTTCTGGGCCCGCTTGATCCGGTTGATTTTTTCCACCGACTGCACCGGTATCCGGATGGTGCGGCTCTGCTCGGCGATCGCCCGGCGCATTGCCTGCTTAATCCACCAGGTGCTGTAAGTGCTGAATTTCGCGCCTTTGGCAGGGTCGAATTTCTCGGCGGCGGTCATCAGGCCGATATTGCCTTCTGAAATAAGGTCATGTTTGGCCAGGCCGCGATTCATGAATTCATTGGCGATTTTTACCACTAAACGCAAATTGGCTTTGACCAGCTTGGTTTTCGCAACATCGTGAATCTGCGGATTGTCAGACTTGATTTCCTCGGCCAGTTTTGTTTCCTCTTCCGGAGACAGCAATGAAAAATCAATGATATTCCGCATGTAGACCTGTGAGGTCGTCATCGGATTATCACTCTGCTTCTTTTTTACATCTTTGCCAACAGTAATTTTTGGAATCTTTTCCATGACCGGAATATCCTGTCGTTTTTAGATACCGTCAAGCGTTCCTTTGTACTTCGCCAGCAGATTGCAGATCTCCAACGCTATTAAACTACCATCAGATGTTTTGATTTCAAGTTTTTCCGCATCAATTACCTCGCCGATTTTCGCAAAAGGCACGCCGGCCAGCAGCGATTCAACTTTAGCGGCATTTTCAGGCGAGACAGTCATGATGAAACGGCTGTTGGATTCGGAGAACAACAGCTCATGAGTGTTGCATTTGACGGAACCCGGAATTTTCGCCAAGTCTATTTTCAAGCCCAGCCGTCCGCCCATGGCAACTTTGGCAAATCCGACCGCCAGGCCGCCGATGGCCGGAGTATGCAGCGAATTAGCCAGTTCCGCGGCGGTGACGCTGGAAACCGCGTTGTAAATTTTTATGGCATAACCGGCGTCCACTTTCGGAACATTGCAGCCGGTGGAATTCAGCATCGCGAAATATTCGCTGCCGCCAAGCTCTGAAGCGGTATTGCCGATCACATAGACATAGTCGCCGGCGCATTTGGCGTCGAGCGTGACCGCCTTGCTGATGTCATCCATTTTCGCAATGGCGCTGAACAGCACGGTCGGAGGAATCGAAATCTTCTTGCCGCCGCGGGTGCTGTCATTCTTCATGCTGTCTTTGCCGGAGATGCACGGCACTTTGAAGGCCTTGGTGTAATCGTAAAGCGCCTGGTTGGCGCGGACGAGCTGCGCCAGCTTGTATTCGCCGTCGGGCGTCTTTTCGCTCTGCACCGGGTCCGGCCAGCAGAAGTTGTCCAGCCCGGCGATGTGTCCGAGCTTGCCGCCCACCGCAATCACTTTACGGATCGCCAGATCGATGATCGAAGCCATCATATGGTAGGTGTCAATATCGCTGTAGCGCGGCAGAATGCCGGCGGACAGGATCACGCCTTCACGGCTGAGCTGTTCAATCATTGTCACGGTGGCGTCAGTCTGGACGTCGCGGCATTTTCCGACAAATGGCTTAATCACGCTCAAGCCTTTTACCTCGTGGTCATACTGCCGGGCTTTGAATTCATCGGAACAGATATTGAGTCTGCCGAGCATCTGCAACACATCGTTTTTCAGGTCGCCGCGGCTGTAATCGGGGTCTTGCAAAACCGGTTTGCGCCATTTGGCGTTAAGCTTCATCCGGGGCAGTCCGTCGTGCATAAACCCGATATCCAGCAGCGCCACGGTCTTATCGCCGTACTGCATGTGGAATTTGCCGTCGCCGGTAAATTCGCCGAGCACGGTTACTTCGACGTCGCGTTCTTTGGCCAGATACTTGAATTCTTCAATATTTTCCGGCTGAACCGCGAAACTCATGCGTTCCTGGGCTTCCGAAACCAGAATTTCCCAGGGATCGAGACCGGCATATTTCAACGGGGCTTTTTTCAGGTCCATCCGGCAGCCGCCGCAGATTCCGGCCATTTCGCCGATGCTGGAAGAAAGCCCGCCCGCGCCGTTGTCCGTGATGAAACGGTAGAGGCCGCGGTTTCTGGCTTCGTAAATAAAGTCGCTCATTTTCTTCTGGGTGATCGGGTCGCCGATCTGCACGGCCTGGGTCGGACTGTCCTTATGCAGTTCTTCGCTGGAGAAGGTCGCGCCGTGAATCCCGTCTTTGCCGATTCTGCCGCCGGCCATGACAATCAGGTCGCCGGAATTAATGGCTTTTTCAAAACCTTTGACGCTGCCGATCTTTTTCGGCAGTGTGCCGACGGTGCCGCAGTAAACCAGCGGTTTGCCGAGATAGCGGTCTTCAAAATATTCCCAGCCCAGACCGTAAGGAATCCCGCTCTGGTTGCCGCCGTCGATAACGCCTTTATGGATACCGTCGCGCAGGCGGCGGGGATGCAGCAGGCCTTCCGGCACGTCCTTGTCATTGCTGAACGGCGAACCGAGGCAATAACCCCAGACGTTAATCAGCAGTTCGGCCCCCTGCCCCGTGCCCATCGGGTCGCGGTTGACGCCGACGATCCCGGTCATGGCGCCGCCGTAAGGATCAAGCGCGGACGGGCTGTTATGAGTCTCAACCTTGTAAACCAGATCCAGCCGGTCATTGAACGCAATAACCCCGGCATTATCGTGGAATACCGAGACCAGCCAGTTAACCTGTTCACCGATCTCATGAGTGCTTTTTTTGATGAAAGATTTATAGCAGGAAACTATTTTTTCGGTCTTGCCGGATTCCAGATCTTCGTAGTTGATCTCGGCGTCAAAAATCTTGTGTTTGCAGTGTTCGGACCAGGTCTGCGCCAGAACTTCCAGTTCAACATCGGTCGGATTCTTGTTCAAACCGTATTGTTCGCGGCCTGTGGCATCGCGGAAATACTGCTGAATAACCTTCATTTCGTCCAGCGAAAGCGCCAGAATGCCCTTGCGGCTGATATCCATGAGTTCGGCGTCGCTTACTTCCAGATTGTATTCCCTGACCCGTCCGCCCTCTGTGGAGGTCACGAACGGCAGGTTCAGCGGAATCCCGTTGGCCAGGTCTTTGCCGGAGAAAACGCTGACTGATTCGATCAATTCGTTAGCCAGCAGATGTTTGGCGATATGTTCGGCGTCATGCATGGAGAGCGATTTGCCGTAAAGCATATATTCAACTGAACTGAACACATATTCATCGTCGCGCAGTTTGCGCCCGACAATATCGCCGATGGCCTGATGCGCCGACCTGCCGACGTTGTCGGTGACACCCGGCTTGAAGCCGACGGAAATCAGCCAGTCGCACAATTCATTTTCCGGCAGTTGGCTTTCGCCGATAAAGCCGCGCTGCAACACCGGATTGGATAAATCCGCCGCCGCCCGCACCGCTTCCTGCTCGGTAATGTCCGCGCAGATGGTATAAACATCGCGGGTCCGCACTTCATCAATTTTCAGTTTCAAAAAATCGCTGATCTGTTTTTTCACCCCTTCACCGCGGGAATCGCGCCATTTCCGCAACGGAGAAATCTCAATCCTGTAATTCATTTCGTCTCCAATATATTAATTATAGATTATTTACACTTTTGAAATTCTTTTTAACCACAGAGACACAGAGACACAGAGAAATCCTTTTTTAATATTAAAACTTTTATCTTTTTACTTTTGTCTTTTATCTTTGCCCCCGTTGACAGTTTCTTACTTGATAAAACCGCGGGTACCGCAGTCAAACACTGACTTATGAAAAATCTACCAAGGCTAAGAAGCAGATGGAACGGGGATTAAATTGCCGGCGGAGGCATTGCATGCTTCTGTGCCTTTAGAGAGGTATGCTATGGACGTAACCGCTAAATTACATCCGCGCAACACAGAAGCACACAATGCCACCGGCAAAAAAACTTCACATAACTAAATCTTACACGTTCAGTCATCTTTTTTCATCACACAAACGGTGGAATATTCGAAAAATCCTGCACCTGACGAATCAGTTCATTAATCTTCTGACAGACCATGTCATATTTCGAAATTTCCTCAATCCGGCCTTCGCAGCGGCGAAGTTCACGCGATGACAGAATTTCCGTAAAAAGTCCGCAGGCGTTGACCAGACTTACCAGCACCGCATCGCGCGGGTCCGGGATCTCATTCGACAGCACCAGATTCCGGAGCCGTCTTTCCACGTCCATGATTTCAACATTGTCAATGATCGGATAACGCCGGCTCGGGAAGAACCAGAAAAACTTCTCATTGACCTGTTTCAAAATCCCCTTGCCGATCAATTCTTTCAGCACTAACTGCTCAACATCTTTCGATTTCGGCAGCAGTACTTGCAGACACCGGCTTAATGAAACTTCGGTTTTCCCGGCTTTCCTCAGTACGTCAAGCACTTCGTTAAGCACCGGAGAATCCGTGGGAGCCGTATTCAAAATATAAAGATTTTCGGCATCGTTATCAATCTTGCCCAGGAACGAGAGCTCTGAGAGAACCGCTCCGATCAGCACGGAATTAAGCACTACTTCCTTGGATGTTATCACTATCTTGCCGGTAACATCGTCAAGCGCAAGCAGATAAATTTCTTCTGCAAAACTGAGCATTTCGCTCTCCTGTTTTTATAGTTAACGGGACTAATAATCTAACACATTACTTCTAAAGAAAAAGAGCTGTCAAATACTTTTTTTCATCAAAATTTTTGACTATTTTTACAGCTTTTTTTTATACATATGTAAAAAACAATATACTGAATCATAACTGTTTTATGGCAAGCAGTATAACCGCCTTTTACCAGTTGCGGTATTACAAAGTAATACAACAAAATGAGTCTAAAATAGCGGCATTTTATGAAATGATTTCATATTTTCCGGACAAATACTAGGTATTGAAACAAAACAAACCATTGAATTTTCATCAAATATCTTGATATGGGTTTGCAATATTAACCACAGAGACACAGAGACACAGAGGAAGACTTGGCAGATTAAGCAATCGAAAGGCGATGAAGATAGAAGCCAGTAAACTGTTTTTGCCTTAACTATCTTTATGCCTTCATCGTAAAAAAAAGGATTTCTCTGTGTCTCTGTGCCTTGTATGATGTATTTGTTCTGTTTTCACTATTCCCTCCGCGACCGGGAGCCTGAAAGAGAAGCTCAGGAGGGAGCGGAGAAAAGGAATAGTGGAAACTTGGGAATTTTGTGTCACGGTAATAACAGATTTTTTTTCGGGGGCACCTGGGAAAAAATCGCGGGAAACGAGCCGTTCTTGTGTCGAGGTCACCGCAAGGAAGACCGTCACAGAGATAACGCCGTTTCCCGCTACCGTGCTCCGTAAAGACCGCATAGCCATCCAGGCCGCCAGAGGCCGCATGTGAGGCAAGACAGGTATAGCGGGCACTTCTCGTATTATAGTTAAATAAATGGAGTAATGCAAATGAAAACTGAAAAGAAATTGTTGATGCCAGTATGGGCCGGACTCGATGTTGCCAAAGAGACTTTTGAAGCTGCTCTGTATCCGCCGGTAGAACCGGGTCAAATGCCGCGTGATATCATGAGCCTGTCGAAGAAGACTTTTGCTTTGACTGCGGATGGAGTTAGGAATTTCCATCAGTGGTCCTTCATGGTTCGGGACGAAGCTGGAATTGAGGGCGGAAACATGCGGATCGTTATGGAAGCAACAGGTCGCTATTCCAAAGAATTGGTACGTTGGCTTAATGAGGAAATGCCTTTCACCATGCCCGCAATTGAAGATCCCAGAGCCATCAAGAATTTTATCCGGAGTCTCAAGTTGCGCAATAAAACGGATGAGATCGATGCCGGAGCATTGGCCCGTTATGGTGCGGAACGAATGCCAGAACCATTCGAAGAAATGCCCGAAGACTACCTGTATTTGCGAGAACTTACCCGCCAGCGCTCTGCTCTCAAAGACCAGTTGACGGCAGCAAAAGCCAGACTGACCGAAATAGGCGGATTTAAAATCTTGGCAAAAATCCAACAAGGGGTGGTCAAAGCGATAGAGCTGGCGGTGAAGAAAATGGAACTGGAGATTAAGCGTTGCGTTAATGATTCCGAGGAACTCCGACAGAGCGTGGAGAAAGCCTCCACGGTTCCTGGTGTTGCATTGATTACTTCCGCCACCGTCCTGGGAGAATGCGGACCGCTTTACCGCTACACGAGTCGCCAGTTGGGATCGTATAGTGGAATTGCACCACAAATTCGCCAATCGGGAACAAGTGTTCATGGGAGTAAAATCAGCAAACATGGTCCGGCAAGATTGCGAAGAGCACTGTACATGGCATCCCTTGCCGCCATTGAAGGCAATCCAAATATGAAAGTATTTTACAACCGGCTTATCGCCAAAGGGAAAAAACCGATGCAAGCTCGTTGCGCGGTAATGCGTAAAATTTTGATTCTGGTCCGGGCTGTGGTTGTTAATGGGACAGAGTATGATAAAAATTTTTCTAAAAAGTTTGTTTTAAACTCTTGACTTTTGACATACCATCTCTGTGGTTAACTGGATTTTATTTGGATTTATCTTTTTTCGAATCGATTTTTACGGCCTTGTCGGCAATTCCCGGCTTCTTATAATCCCCGATGATGCTTTTGACCGGACAGGTTTTGAAGATAGGGCATTTAAGACAACCGATTGCCAGCGCAATTGGACATACAACCATGATATTTTCCCTCAGTTTTCAGTTGAATCACATTTAGCGAACTTCCACTATATACCAATCGGCATATAAGATATAGCAACTTACCAACCATGTCAACAGTCCACCAGCAGTAATGTAAAAAAACACCTTATCGGCATTGCAGTCATTTTCTTGACCTCTTTTCGCACGTTTTGTGCTGTATCTTCGGCGGGTAAATGTTTCGTGGTAAATGAGGATATTATGGAATATTCAAATTCTAAATAGCTTTTTTCTCGAGGCTGGGAGCTTTCATGTGTTTGCCGATTGCCGCATAGAGCTGCTTGCGTTGAAACGGCTTCATGATATACTCTTGAAAGGACGACTCACCGGAACCGCTTAACGCTGGCACGGCGGCGGACATCGCGATAATCGGCACAGAACTTAAATGAGGTTTAAGGCGGATTTCACGGGTTGCGGTATAACCGTCCATACGCGGCATTTTAATATCCATCAGGATTATATCCGGACAGACTCTTTGGGCGACTTCAATGGCATTTACTCCGTCCACCGCTTCATATATGGTCAAATCATCATGTTTTTTCAACAGGGTTTTCAGCAGGAGCCGGTTGTATTCCACATCATCAACGATCAGCACCGAACCGCTGAAGTTATAGACGCAGTTATCAATCTCTTCAGGCGCGTTATGGCCTGATTTTTCATTGAAAAGATGCAGCGGCAGTTCCACCGTGAACGTTGTGCCGCGACCGGGTTCGCTGGCAAGCTTTATATTGCCGTCCATCAATTGCGCCAACTGCTGGGTGATGGTCAAGCCCAGTCCGGTTCCGCCATATTTGGCCGCATCCTGTCCGTCGCACTGATTGAAGGCCTCAAATATTCGCGTATGCTGGTCTTTGGCTATTCCGATCCCGGTGTCTTCAACCGTAAAAATGATTTGGTCCGCGCAGGAAAACGCTTTTACGGTGACGCTCCCTTCATCCGTGAATTTTATGGCGTTCCCGATCAGGTTTATTAAAATCTGCCGGACGCGCAGGCCGTCAATCATAATCGGCCAGGCGAGTTCATCGCCGGTCTCAAAAATCAGTTCAATCTTTTTAGATTGCGCTTTCCATTGAAACATGTTGAAAAGCTCGTTCAGAATATCCGCAATGACCGTTCTTTCGCATTTGATGTCCAGCTTGCCGGCGTCGATCCGGGACAAGTCCAGGATGTCGCTTATGAGATTCAACAGCACATTGCCGGCGTTTTTGACGTAATTTACATATTTGCGATGCTCCGGGTCGGACAATTCCGTGTCCAGGATATCGGAAAAGCCGATTATCGCGTTCAGGGGAGTTCTTATTTCATGGCTCATGTTTGCCAGAAACACACTTTTGCTGCGGTTTGCCAGTTCGGCCAGTTCGCGGTGTTTTATAAGCTCGGCCTGAAAGCGTTCAAGCAGGTCACTGATCAATACGGTTCCTATGAATTTTCCATTTTTACCGGTTATAACCACGGGGTCGTACTTGGTGTTCTGGCATCGCCGCATCGCGGTGCGGGCGGCTTCCGATATCGTCGTCGCTTCGTCAATCGTAATGAACGGAGAGGCTGCAATCATATCGGCCTGCTTGCCCGCAAACAATGCAAAACCGAACGGGCCGCTGGTTTTGTCATAAAAATAATTTCTGGTCAGCAGTCCGACCGGCCTGGAGTGTTCGTCAATTATAACGATGTGCATCAGCGACGTATCCTTGCGGAAAATATTGTCAACTTGCTGGCATAACAGCGTCCGGCTATTGAAAGTAGGAGGCAGTTGGGCAAGTCTGCCGATTGTGATATTGATATTGCTATTGCTATTGTTCATCAAAACATGGCTCTTATATTGTTGAGGATCAGGACATTAATTTTTTGTTTCCAATATCATTTTAAGTCCTGACGGTTATAAAAGCAATACCTCTAATATATTACTAACGCATTACTATCACGTCCTAAGCATGCCGGACGAAAACGGCCCCTGCCCGATAATCTCATTTCTCGATTTCCATCGTTTTTTAGTGAAATATGGGCATGTTTCAAATGAGCGTTAGAGATAGTTGACACTTTTATGTCATAAAATAAAGTAAAACAGTCAAAACAAGCTCCGGCGGAGCGATACATATTGTAGC
>CAIKZE010000034.1 GCA_903831825.1 uncultured Lentisphaeria bacterium
GGTATTTTCAAATAAACTCAAAAGGGCCTTGCCGCTGAGCGGTTCCGGCTACGTGCCATATGAGTTCCGTCGCTACCCTGGTAGCGCCAGCCTCATCCGGCCCATCCCGGCAAAGACGAAATTCGCAATCTTTACTAGCTTTAAGATTGCGATTCGGTATAAAAAAAGAAATAGGTTTTTTGTTCTTCTATTGCTTTTTACACAAACTTTGTGTATAATATATTGGGAATAAGGAGGGTGCATGGGCAGTAAGGAGTTGATAAAAATACTGGAAGCTAACGGTTTTCATCTGGTCAAAGGGCGCGGGGCGGGCAGCCACCGGGTGTTCAAAAAAGGCGAAATCACCATCCCGCCGGTGCCTCACCCGAAAAAGGATTTGCCGCTCGGCACAGTACGGCAAAAATGGCTCAAAAGAACACCAAAATGTAAAGGTTATTTTTGAACGGCTCCTAAGTCCAAAGAAAGGAAAGTAACGATGAAGAAGCATTATTTCATCATTGTTGAAAAGGAAAAAAACAGTTGTTACGGCGTTTACAGCCCGGACTTCAAGACCGTCATCAGCGCTGGAGATACTTTTGCCGAAGCATGCGAAAATATGCGGAAGGCGATGGAAATATACTTGGCGGAAACGGATGTCATTCCGGAGGCCGCAAGTATCGAGTCAATAGAAAAATATATCATTGAAAACTATCCGTCACAGAGCGTTAAGACCATATTTGATCTGGAAGTAAGCCTGCCTCATCACCATGCGGTGCGGCTTAATATCTCCATGCCTGAAGATATTCTCCATCTGCTCGACCAGCGGCTTGCGGGGAAAACCAACCAGCGTTCACGGTTTATCGCTCAAGCCGTGGAAAGACAGTTGCAGGAGGCGTAAGCGGTAAACACAATAGAAATCAGATAAGCCCGGCGTATGACCGGGCTTTTTTATGGATATTCCCGATCTTTTCTCGCACTAAGATACTGAGGCGCTAAGAGAAACACAGGGAGAGTGGTGTTTATCTGTCGCTCAACAACGTTTTGTTCTTTTGGAGGGTTGCGCTCCGTCGCAACCAGGATCGAAAAACGCGGTTGTGACGGAGCACAACCCTCCAGCGGTGGACAAACCTCCCAAGACAGATAAAATCCTTAAAGTTGGTGTCAGTTACATTATATTATCAGCACACCAGGCACGAAGTGTGCCATTGCTTTTCTCATAAAAACAACGGCAAGTTTTACTTTTCTTTGAGCCACGCCTCCGGCGGGTAAATCTTTGTGCGAGAAAATTACCGGTTTGCATTCGGCAGGCAAAAGTTTATATTAAGGGGTAGTCTTTATACTGATTATTTAAGAAAAGTGGCACAAGTTATGAGTTAAACTCAAGGTTAATTATGAAAGTATCTAAAATAAGGTTGAAAGATTTTAAGCGGTTTCAAGACATTGAGATTAATTTCACAAATAAATTAACAGGGGATGTCTCGGAGCAATTCTTAATATTGGGAGACAATGGAACTGGCAAGACTACTGTTCTGCAAGCGATTGGATTATGTTTTGCTATGACATCAGGGCAAATTCGAAATGTTTCCGAATTTGATTGGAAAGGATGGGTTCCGGGACGATATGAAAAATGGGGTACGCCTTTAATTGAATTGGATGTTCATTTTTCTGATGATGAGATAGTGGCAACAAGAGAAATTGCACAAAAGTGGTTTGATTCTAAGAAGTCTACATCCTGGGTATTACCAAATGAAAATAAAAAATTGACATTGCGTCTTAAAGGCGAGTGGGTTGAAGCTGTTGGGGAAGATGGAAAGACATCAAAGGGAAATTTATATCAACTTAAAGGGCGATTTTATGCAGCACAATTGATTAGAACAGCCCCGTGGGTAAGAGACTATTTTGATAGATTGCCAGGCTCTTTTTGGTTTGATCAATTTCGTAATTTAGCTACTCCTCCTTCGGAAGAAGAGAAAAATAAGCCGATGGGGCGTGTTTCTTATGATGTTGGAGTAAGTCGCCTTCGTCGACATCTGAACGGATGGAGATTTAGTCAGCTTACAGGAACAAATAACGGAAAAGACTGGTTGATGGAACTGGAAAATAGCTACAAAAAAGTATTTCCAGGAAGATCGTTTTCCGGAAGTGAGCCAATGCCAGGCAGCGGAAGCCCCGCTCCTGAAGATTACTATTTTATATTATCAGATGGCAATAGAACTTATGAATTGGAGGAAATGTCTGCTGGAGAACAGTCCGTTTTTCCAATGCTTTATGATTTTGTTAGAATGCAAATTCGAAATAGTGTTGTTTTAATAGATGAAGTTGATCTTAACTTGCATCCGCCGTTGGCGCAATCTCTAGTAAATGCTCTTCCAGTTATCGGCGCTGGCTGTCAATTTATTATGACGACACATTCTGAATCTGTTTCTTCTATTGTTAGCCCAGAGGAGATATATCGCCATAAAGGGGGTAGATTATGCCTGTAAGCCAGCTTCTTTGCGAGGGAGCTAGCAATAGTCCTGATGTCCGTGTCCTATTAAAATTATTATCTGGGAGATGTGGTGAAATTAAACCAATGTCCGGGAAATATGGAATGGGCGTTCGTATTATTGCTCGACGAGAAAATTTGGGAGAAAATAACGTCTACGGTATTTTGGATGGAGATTTTAAGAGCGAATGGCGTCTGCCTGAAAATATAGTTGCAGAATGGGAAAATGATGGAATTCATTTTGGTTGGCGATGGGAGCGAAAGGAAATAGAAAACTATCTTATTGATCCAGTCGTGGTTGAAAGAGCGCTAGGGGATATGGCTCCAAATATGGAAACATATAAGACAGAACTGGAATCAGCTAGAGATCGTATTGCAATCTATCAGGCTGCTCGAACGGCATTGAGTGCAAACCGGAGCCGCTTTTATCCTCTGCCATCCTCATTTGGCAGTGAGCGAGGTCGCGAAAACCATCCTTTCCCAGATGCATTTGATGAGGACAGTTGTCGAAATAGCATGTTTCAAACGCTTGCTGCATATCAGCAAATTCAATGCATAAGCAGAGAACAACTCGCGGTATCTTTTGATGCGTATTTGATGGAATGCAGGCAAAGTGGTTGTCGGTATCAACACTATCTCCACGCATTTGCAGGGAAAGATTTATTTTGGGCAATGGATTCCTGGTTGCGCGCAAATAATTTTATTGGTGCTAATGCCTTTAGAGAAAAAATATTGTGCGGCATTAGCAAAACGGCAGAAGATATTGCGCCATGGTTGCAGGAATGGGAAAATTTAAGAGATACGATTAGCAGGATACTTTAGAATAATGGTAGTTCCATCTGAACTACGTCACTATGGTTTGCAAGCGTTGAAAGCTTAATAAATTACAAGCGATGAAAATATCAATGTTAAAAACTACGATATTAATATTGTCTAAAGTTTAATCATGTAACCTGTAAAACTCGCGCTTAGAATCAATCGAAATTCAGGCGTGATTTTTGATAGTTACTCCAGCTTTTCATCAGTTGCTTTTGCGCCATTGTCAGATCGGCTGGAGAGATCATGGTATTCCACAAAATATAATCCAGAACATGGAAATAATGCGGATTGACCATATTCAGATATGGCTTCAATTCATCAAATGGCATTGGCTGTTTGTCAATAAGTTTTTTCATCAATTTTTTTAAGCTGTCGCCTCTCAGCATGTCAATGTACGTTTTTGTTTTACAGGCGTTTTCTTCGTCAATGCCGTTGGCAAAAGCGCCGGACAGAACGAGCGCAACCATCGGCTCCAGAAAATTATCTTGGAAATTGAACCCCAGTTCAGCTTTTATACTTTCAATATTTCTTTCAAAGTTTGATGCCGGGTTTTGTTTGGAAGCATGATTTTTGTCATTGTCATTCAGAGGGCAATTGGTTATTGCGCCGATAACCAGGTAATCTATAAAGCTGAGCATTCTTTTTCTCCTTTTATTCATCCGGTTTTGCTTGAAATCTAAATTAATATGTTAGAGCGGAAATGCAAGTCCCAGTAACGCCGGCTAAGAACTGCGGATTATTTCATTTAACATGCCGGAAATTACTCTTTTCGAGTTTGTTGGAGATAAGGCACATGCCTTACTCAGCGCAATGGTTAATTTGTCGTTTTCATTGTATGCAGAGATAAGCGCCGCGATTTCAGATGAAAGCTGCTTGTCAATACTGCCACAGTCGCGGCCGATAAGTTCAGCTCCGGCAACGATGTAATCAAAATTCTCCTTTTCAAGGATATCCGCATCCGGACCGGCATCCGCGTATACTCTTGCGCCAACATCAGTGATATCAAAATAGTTGTTTGCGACAAAATAGAAGTCTTTGAGATCTTTTGTGCGTGAATTATCATCCAAATAGGAAATCAGCTTCAATAACGCAAACAGCGGCGGTTTAATGATTTTTACCTTCGTCCGGCCTATCGGTATTTCATCAGCAGAATGCAAGGCGGCTTTAAATCCCCGGACATTCAGGCATGTATCAAAATTTGGCGGCCAGAATATTTCACCCTTACTGTTTTCCACCCCGCCAAACGGAATTATATCAAGCGGCATATCCTCTTTCCCCCAAAGGAGACGGTGTTTGCTGGAAGGATCGCGCCTGAAATCGTATTTTTCAACCAGGGATTGAACCAGCGCCTGGTATTCTTCCCAGTTTCGCACCTGGCATGCCACATCGACATCGTAAGTCCAGCGCGGTATTGGAACCGCCGGTTTGTCCATGAGAAACAGATTTCTGGCATAAGCGCCGATCAGCAGAAAATCGATATTCTGCTGCTTTGCGGCCTCGCTCACTATTTCAATTACTCTGGTTTGGATGCTGTTTTCCATAGGAATATTTTACCGTTCAATGAGATATTTTTGATGTATTTTCATGGCAATTTCAAGATTTCTGGAGTCGCCGCCGACAATCAGGTCGGCATAAATCAGCAAAGGATGAACGGTTGTCAGCGTATTGCCTTGCTCCGTCCAGAATGCGTCCAGTATTTCAATCTTTCCATTTGGATCGGGGCGTAATTTAGCCTGGGCGATCAGTTTATTAATGTTGCCCCAGCGATAAATGCTCCAGATTTCAGGATGGATATGACCATTGAGAAAATATGCGGCGGCTTCGCCGCCCCACGCGGCCGGCAGCCCTGCTAAAAGCCGAACATCCTTAAAGTTGTCAAGGTCAGCGCTGTAACGTCGAATATTCAGTTTCCCCCTGAGCTTTTCGCTGTAAGCAAGGCACCAGCGTTCCATTAATTTTTCTTTGTCGGCAAATCGCAATTTTCCGTCAAGCTCCAACAAAAAGCCATGTTCCTTTAAGTCCGCCATAATGTAACCGATAGAACCCAGGCTAACGCCGCTTTTTGCTTGAAGGACGCGATAGTTTGCTTTTAGCATTTCAGGGTCAGTGAGCAGGAGAAAAATCAATTTTAAGCCCGCAGGCGCAAACGGGCGGCCTAGATTATGCACCTTATTTATGTCGCCAGTTTTTTTACAGTTCATTATGAAAAATGTATGTTCAGGCAGCTTCAGGAAAAGATTTCCGGCTGAATCGGCAAACTCGACTCCGCATTTCGCCAGTTCCTTTGCGGCCGTTTCCGTAAGATACTCAGAGAAGAGCATGCAGTCGTGGTCTTTACATTGCCGGATAACACTCAACAATTGCGGTTTGGTCAGCGTCTTTTTTATTTCGATACTTTTCTTAACATTCCCGATAGACACTGCGCCATCACAGTTTTTGACATTCATGGCAGGCTTGGCTGCCAGCGCCAGACTGACTCGCATTTTTTCCAGTATTGCCTGAATGAGATTTTTTTCTTCCATAGTTTGTTCAACTTATATTAGCGTTCAATTTTTATGAACATTATAAAATAATGAACAAAGTATCTATTTGCAAGCGGGTTTAATAGAAAATATCTATTTTAACACAAGAAAGGACCTGTATTGCTTAGGAGGGCATCCTTAAGCTTTAAAGATTTTTGAACAGAATATCCAATAACGGTTGCGACGGAGCGCAACCCTCCAGCGCCGGCAAAAACGCAACCTCCTGCAAATTCTCTGTGCCTCTGTGGTTAATTTCGGGTTGGCGATGAGGTCGTTGCGAGGGGGAATTCGTGGTTAAAGCCTGAGGTTTTGGGAATGCGGTCAAAAACTTGACATTTTTGTTGTAATCGGCTTGTTTTTTTGAGGGAGTGCAGTAATTTATAAATCCGTGCGTTGTAATTCCGGTCGGTACATTGGGCGGGATATTAAAAAAACGTTAAAAAAAGTTGAAAGTTAATTTGCAAAAGTTTACAGAGTGATTAGATTAATCGCCTGTTTATGTCTTTTGGGATGCCGGCTCGGGTGGCGGAATTGGCAGACGCGCATGGTTGAGGTCCATGAGGAGCGATCCGTGGGGGTTCAAATCCCCCCTCGAGCACCACTTATCATTTTTAACTGAGTGATAAAGCATCGGTGTTGAAGAATGGTGTACAATAAGTTGAGCTTAGGTTTTACTGAATTGTAATCCGGTGCCCACATAGCTCAGTCGGTAGAGCACATCCTTGGTAAGGATGAGGTCAACGGTTCAAATCCGTTTGTGGGCTCCACATTTTTTGAGTGGTTTTCAGGTTAAAATTATATATAGTCAGAAACAAATAGTAAAACTCTAACGGTTAAAAAAATACCAGGAGGAAATAAGGATGGCTAAAGAAAAGTTTGAAAGAACGAAACCGCATGTCAACATTGGAACAATCGGCCACGTTGACCACGGCAAGACAACCCTCACTGCTGCAATCACCATGTGCCTGGCGAAGAAATACGGCCATGGCGAAGTGAAACGCTATGACGAAATCGACAACGCTCCTGAAGAAAAAGAGCGCGGCATTACCATTAATACCGCACACGTCGAATATGAAACCGAAAAGCGTCACTATGCACACGTTGACTGTCCGGGACATGCCGACTATGTAAAGAACATGATCACCGGCGCCGCGCAGATGGACGGAGCTATCCTCGTCATCGCCGCGACTGACGGCCCGATGGCCCAGACCCGCGAACACGTTCTCCTGGCCCGCCAGGTAGGTGTTCCCTCGCTGGTGGTATTCCTGAACAAAGTTGACGCGCTGGACGATCCGGAACTGCTCGAACTCGTTGAAATGGAAGTCCGCGAACTGTTGAGCAAATACGATTATCCCGGCGATGAAATCCCGGTAATCAAAGGTTCCGCCATGAAGGCTGCCGAAGCCGAAGGCGATCCGAACAATCCGTGGTGCCAGGGCATTCTCGAACTGATGAAAGCTGTTGATGATTACATCCCCCAGCCGGTTCGCGAAATTGACCTTCCCTTCCTGATGCCGATTGAAGACGTGTTCTCCATCGAAGGTCGCGGTACCGTGGTAACCGGCCGTGTCGAACGCGGAATCATCAAGATCAACGAAGAAATTGAAATCATCGGCTTGAACAAGAATTCCAAGACTACCGTTATCGGTATTGAAATGTTCCGCAAGCTGTTGGATGAAGGCCGTGCAGGCGACAACATCGGCTGTCTGCTCCGCGGAACGAAGAAGGATGATGTCGAGCGCGGCCAGGTTCTGGCTAAACCGAAATCAATCACTCCGCATACCAAGTTCAAGGGCGAAATTTACGTTCTGTCGAAAGAAGAAGGCGGCCGTCATACTCCGTTCTTCACCAACTATCGTCCCCAGTTCTATTTCCGTACGACGGACGTCACCGGCATTGTTTCCCTTCCTCCCGGTGTCGAAATGGTAATGCCTGGTGACAACACCACGATTACCGTTGAGCTGATCGCTCCGATCGCTATGGAAAAGACCCTGCGCTTCGCTATTCGCGAAGGCGGACGTACTGTTGCCTCCGGCAGAGTATCTGAAATCATCGCGTAATATAAAGTATATTCGATAATATGTTTGTCCCGGATAGTTAGCAAAAGCGGCTGTCCGGGATAATTACACTAAATAAGCAAGGTGAATTATGTCGCGAGAAATCATAACATTGGAATGTACGGAGTGCAAGAACCGCAACTATACATCCAAGAAAGAAAAGCGCAATACTCCGGAGAGACTTGAAAAGAAGAAATTCTGCAAGTTTGATCGCAAACATACTCTCCACAAGGAAACGCGCTAGGCCGGCGGATATTGTTATTTGTGTTTAGGAGTGTAGCTCAGTTGGCTAGAGCAGCGGTCTCCAAAACCGCAGGTCGAGAGTTCGAGTCTCTCCGCTCCTGCCAGTTTTAAAAGCCTGGAATATTTTAAGGAAAGAAACGGAATATGAACAGCAGTTTTATGGGTAAAGTCAGACAGTTTATCGCTGATACCCTGGCCGAACTTCATAAGTGTACGTGGCCGGGTAAAGCCGAGTTGTTTGAATCGACAATCCTTGTGATTATTGCGATTGGCATACTTTCATGTTTCGTGGCGGGTGTGGATCAGGTTTGCATTTGGGTCATTAAACTCATTACCGGGACTTTGTGATTTTTCATCTATAAGGAATTTCTATACTATGCAAGATGAGACAAGAGAAAAGGGCAAGTGGTATGTCGTGCATACCCTTTCCGGACAGGAAAACAAGGTCAGGGAATCTATTCTCAGACAACTGGAAATCGAAAATGAAGATATTCCGGTTTATGAAGTATATATCCCGATAGAGAAAGTTTCGGAAGTCCGCCAGGGTAAAAAGACGACCACCACCCGTAAATTCTTCCCCGGCTATATTCTCATAAGAATGGATCTGTACAAGGAAGACTGCAAGCAGGTTGATGAAAAAGCCTGGTACTTTATCAAGGATACCCAGGGCGTGATCGGCTTCGTCGGCGGCAGCGGGAACAATCCGGTGCCGTTGTCTGATTCGGAAGTTGCCGACATGCTGCATCAGGTTACGGTGCAGGAAGAAAAAGTCAAGCCCAAGATTGCGTTTGAAATCGGCGAAGCCGTCCGGATCAAAGATGGCCCGTTCGAGAACTTTGAGGGCAATATTCAGGAAATTGATAATGAACGCGGCAAGCTGAAACTGATGGTTTCAATTTTCGGCCGCTCAACCCCCGTGGAATTGGAGTTTTGGCAGGTCGGCCGCGAATAATTTTCGCGCCGGTACTTTTTATATTAATTTTGACATATATGTGGAAGAGAACCTGTCATGTCGTACCACATAATGTCGGATGGAGATCATTATGGCAAAAAAGGTTACAGGAGAAATCCGGTTGCAGATTCCTGCGGGAGCCGCTAACCCGGCGCCGCCGATCGGGCCCGCGCTCGGTCAAGCAGGGGTCAATATCATGGATTTCTGCAAACAGTTTAATGCTGCCACTCAAGCACAGAGTGGATTGATCATCCCGGTCGTGATCACTGTTTATCAGGATCGCTCTTTTACGTTTATCACCAAATCGCCGCCGGCTTCCGTGCTGATCAAAAAAGCAGCGGGACTGGCGTCCGGGTCCAAGACTCCGGGCAAAGGCGATAAGGCAGGTAAAATTACCAGAGCGCAGATCAAAGAAATCGTTCAGACCAAGAAGAACGATATCAACGCCCGGAATGAGGCAGCCGCAATGCGGCTTATCGAAGGAACAGCCCGCAGCATGGGTATCGAGGTGGTTGATGCATAAAAGTAAATTATACAAAGCTCAATCAGCAAGTTATGACCGCCAGACCAAGTTTGGCGTAACCGCTGCGCTGGAAATGCTGAAGTCTATGCCCCACGTGAAGTTTGACGAGTCCGTTGAAGTGGCTTTCAAACTGGGAATAGATACCAAGAAATCCGATCAGACCGTCCGCGGCGCCGTACCGCTTCCGAAAGGAACCGGCAAAAAGGTGCGTATTGCGGTAGTCGCCAGCGGCGCCCAGGCTGAAGAAGCCAAAGCTGCCGGCGCTGATTTCGTGGGATATGAAGACCTTGTCGAAAAAATCAAAAGCGGTTTTATGGATTTCGACAGCCTGATAGCGACGCCCGATGCGATGAAGCTGGTGCGTCCTCTCGGTAAAGCCCTCGGTCCCCGCGGATTGATGCCCAATCCCAAGACCGGAACGGTTACCGAACAGGTCGGCGCGGCGGTGGCGGAAGCCAAAGCAGGCCGTGTCGAGTTCAGAGCTGACCGCGGTGCCTGCATCCACGTGCCGATCGGCAAAGTTTCTTTCTCCGCAGCGGATTTGAAAGTAAACTTTGACGTAATCGTTGACGCGGTGAACAAAGCCAAGCCGGCCAGCGCCAAAGGGATCTACCTTATGAGCTGCACCATTTCTTCGACCATGAGCCCTGGAATAAAAATTGACACCAAAGAACTAGTGAGGCTGGTATCATGAGAAATGAAAAAGTCCATTTAGTCAATTATATCGGGGGGCTGCTGAAGGGTGCTGATTACGTTTACTTCGTCAGTTACAAAGGTTTGACGGTTAAGGCGTTTTCCAATTTCCGCAATCAGATTGCCAAGCACAATGCCGAATGTCATGTGCTGAAAAACTCCTTGATCAGAAAAGCCGGCGAGCTTTTTGAAATTGAAGCTCTGGCGAAAAACGAGATGAAAGAAAGCACTGCCATGGTCAGCGGCACGGGTGATCCCGGTACTGTCGCCAAGATCATTGCGGAGTTTACTAAAACCAACAACCAGTTGGCAGCGAAGGGCGGTTACCTGGAAGGCGCTCTTCTCTCTGATGCCGATGTCAAAGCCATTGCGTCGCTGCCGCCGAAAGAAGTCATTTATGCTCAGTTGCTTGGACTTCTGCAGGCGCCGTCGAGAAATCTGGTCAGTCTCCTTAACAACAAGGCGGCTTCGATCCTCAATGTGCTGAATGCGTATAAAGATAAACTTGATAATAAAGCCTAATTAACTCATTTAATAATAACTATGGAGGCATTTCGCTATGTCAGAAGAAGCTAAAGTCGAAGTATCAAAACAGATGGATGAATTTATCTCCTATGTTGAGAATCTCACTGTTCTCGAACTCTCTAAACTCGTAAAGGCCCTGGAAGAACGTCTGGGCGTAAGCGCTGCCGCTCCGGTTGCAGCTGCCGCCGCTCCGTCCGCCGCTCCGGCTGCCGCAGTTGAAGAACAAACCGAATTCACCGTCATCCTGAAGGCTTTCGGCGATAACAAAGTCGGCGTCATCAAGGAAGTCAGAGCCATTACCGGTCTCGGACTGAAAGATGCCAAAGACCTCGTTGAAGCCGCTCCGAAACCGATCAAGGAAGGCGTGAACAAGGAAGATGCTCAGAAGCTTAAAGCTCAGCTTGAAGGCGCGGGCGCTACTGTAGAACTGAAGTAACGTTCTACTTTGATAAAACGGCGGGAAATTTTGAATAAATTTTCCTGCCGTTCTTTTGCGTTTTTATATATATGTTACGCAAAAGTGAGTTTTTAATTAAGTTGTGCGGAGAGAATTAGCCGGATTTTCTCCTTTTCGCCTTTTGTGGATCTAACCTGGAAGGGTGAACTATGTCAGATCGCGTAAATTTTGGTAGATTGAGGGATGTTTTGGCCGTACCCGATTTAATCGGCGTCCAAATCAATTCTTACGACGCTTTCCTCCAACGGGATATTCCCCAGGAGCAGAGAGCAAATCAGGGTCTCCAGGAAGTTTTCAACGAGATTTTCCCGATTGAAAGCTTCGATAAACAATTAGTAGTGGAGTTTGTTTCTTATCAAGTCGGTGAATCGAAGAGCTCTGTAGTGGATTGCATTAAAGACGGCAACAGCTACAGCGCGTCGCTGCACGTGGATTTCCTGTTGAAAAATAATGGTGTGGAAATTCCGGAACGCGTTTATCTCGGTGAAATTCCGATTATGACGGAAAGAGGAACTTTCGTCATCAACGGGGCGGAAAGGGTGATCATCAGTCAGCTGCACCGTTCCCCCGGTATCTGTTTCGAAAAGACCAGACATTCCAGCGGAAGGACGCTTTATTCCTTCAGGATAATTCCTGACCGCGGTTCGTGGATGGAAGTTCAGTTCGATATCAATGATTACATTTATATCTATCTTGACCGCCGCCGCCGCCGCCGGAAATTCCTGATTTCGACATTCCTGCGCGCTGTCGGCTTTGAGTCCAACAAGGACATTCTGTCGAGAGTCTATACGGTTGAGTCCCATACCGTTCCCGCGCTGTTGAAGAAAAAAGATATTTCCAATTATTATGTTGTTGATGACGTCACCAACGAAAATGATATTGTCGTGCTTGAAGAGCTGGTTCAGCTCAACGAGACCCACTTGAAGCAGCTTCAGGATGCCAATATCAAGAAGAAAATCGATCTGGCTTATATTCCCGACGGCGACACTTATCTCATCAACTGCCTCAGGCGTGATCCGGCCCGTAACGCGGAAGAGGCGCTGAAGGAAATTTACCGGAGAATGCGTCCCGGCGATCCGCCGAACGTAAATAATGCCAAACAGCTCATCAAGAGACTGTTTTTCGATATCCGCCGTTACGACCTCGGCGCTGTCGGCCGTTTCAAGATCAATGAAAGACTTGGTCTGAATCTGCCGCTCACCGACCGTACGCTGATGCCTGAAGACCTGATGGCCGCCACCAAATATCTGATCAAACTGCGCAATACCGGCGGGGCGACGGACGATATTGACCATCTGGGCAGCAGACGCGTCAGGACTGTCGGCGAACTGCTTCAGAATCATTGCCGCGTCGGCATGCTGAGGACGGAACGCCTCATTCGCGAAAGAATGACTTTGATTAACGCTGAAGAGACCAGCATCACTCCGGGCAAACTGATCAATCCGAAAGCTTTTGCCGGCGTAATCAGGGACTTCTTTGCGCGTAACCAGCTTTCACAATTCATGGATCAGACCAATCCGTTGAGCGAGCTTACCAACAAGCGCCGTCTCAGCGCGCTGGGACCAGGCGGGTTGAGCCGTGAACGCGCCGGATTTGAAGTCCGCGACGTTCATTCCAGTCACTACGGCAGAATCTGCCCGATTGAAACGCCTGAAGGTCCGAACATCGGTCTTATCTCTTCAATGTCGCTGTATGCGACGATCAATTCATTCGGTTTCCTCGAAACGCCGTATCGCAAAGTCGAAAACGGCATCGTGACCGACCAGATTGATTTCCTGACCGCCGACAAGGAAGAAAAGTTCATTATCGCGCAGGCAAATGCGGCGATCGATAAGCACGGTAAATTCCTTAAGCCGCAGGTCATGTCCAGATTCATGGGCGAGTCGGAAGAACATCCGCAGGAAAACGTTCAGTATATGGACGTTTCCCCCAAGCAGCTGGTCAGCGCCGCGGCAGGCATCATCCCGTTCCTGGAACACGACGATGCGAACCGCGCGTTGATGGGCTCCAACATGCAGCGCCAGGCGGTGCCGCTCCTGACCACGGAATCTCCGCTGGTGGGGACCGACCTCGAAGGCCGGATTGCCAGAGACTCCAGGGCGGTTGTTGTGGCCAAGAAGGCCGGGATTGTTGCTGAAGTTTCCTCCGGCGAGATCGTAATCACTGCTGACGGCAAGCCTTTCAACAAGACTGCCGACCAGGCGAACGCGATCCGCTATAAATTGAACAAGTTCCTGCGCAGCAATGCCGGGACCTGCATTAATCAGCGTCCGATTGTCAAGCACGGCATGAAGATCAATGTCGGCGATGTCATCGCCGACGGCGCGGCTACCGCTCAGGGCGAACTTGCGCTGGGTAAAAACGTGCTGGTTGCATTCATGCCCTGGTGCGGATACAACTTTGAGGACGCGATTGTAGTGTCAGAACGTCTGGTGAAGGAAGACACTTACACCAGCATTCATATTGATGAATTCGAAATCACCAGCCGCGAAACCAAGCTGGGACCGGAAGAAATCACCCGGGATATTCCGAATGTCAGCGAAGAGGCCTTGCGCAATCTGGGTCCGGACGGCGTTGTCTGTCTTGGCGCGGAAGTAAGGCCCGGCGACATTCTCGTCGGCAAGATCACGCCGAAGAGCGAGACCGAACTTGCTCCGGAAGAACGCCTGCTTCGGGCTATCTTCGGGGAAAAGGCCGCCGACGTCAAGGATTCAAGTTTGATTGTCAGCAGCGGCAAGGGCGGGATTGTAATGGATGTGCGCATCGAGTATGCGAAAGATCCGAACCGTCAGTCACTGACCAAGTCAGAGCTTAGAAGACAAGTCAAGAGCGCGAAAGATACCTATAAACAGCGCTATACTGAGCTTGTCGAAGAGATGGCTGACCGTCTGGCCGACATTATGCTCGGACAGAAATTGCCGCATCCGATCTACGACGAAAGTTCATCGAAGAAAAATGCGATTCTGATCAGCTCCAACCGCAAGGTTACCCGCAGTTCCGTGCTTAAGCTTTCCACCAAGTACAACTGCTGGCGCATGGAAGAATGCCCGCTGAAAGAGTCCATCAAGGAAATTGTAGCAGTCTTTGAACCGAGATTCGAAGAAAACGATCAGTTCAAAGATGAAGTCATACAGACCCTGGAATCCGGGGACGGCACCGATCCCGGCGTCATCAAGAAAGTCAAAGTCTACGTTGCCTGCAAACGCAAATTGCAGGTCGGGGACAAGATGGCGGGCCGGCACGGGAATAAAGGTATTGTCGCGAAGATCGTTCCGATTGAAGACATGCCTTTCCTGGAAGACGGCAATCCGGTGGATATAGTGTTGAATCCGCTTGGCGTACCGAGCCGCATGAACGTCGGACAGGTGCTTGAAACCCATCTGGGCTGGGCGGCAAAGATGCTCGGCATGAAAGTCGCCACCCCGGTATTCGATGGTATCCCCGAAGACAAAATTATTGAATTAATGGGGCAGGCCAACAATAAGGCCACTGAAGAAGAAGGCCGCGATTATCACTGGGGTTTCAGGAAGAATGCAACCGGCGAAGGCTATACATTTGACGGCAAGGTTGACCTTTGTGACGGCCGCAATGGCAATAGATTCGGTCAGCGCGTAATGGTCGGACAGATCTACATGCTGAAACTGGACCATCTCGTCGCCAACAAGATTCACGCCAGGTCCGTCGGACCCTACTCTCTGGTCACCCAGCAGCCGCTCGGCGGTAAAGCTCAGCACGGGGGACAGCGTTTCGGGGAAATGGAAGTCTGGGCGCTTGAAGCTTACGGCGCCGCTCATAACCTGCAGGAAATGCTTACGGTTAAGAGTGACGACGTTACCGGCAGGGCGAGAATTTACGAGTCAGTCGTGAAGGGACAGAACATTCTTGAAGCCGGACGTCCGGAGTCATTCAACGTTCTGTTGAAAGAAATGCAGAGCCTCGGTCTTGACATCCGCACTGTTAAGAAGCCTGTGGAAAATCAATAAACTGGAGGGATGAACTTTGATAGATAATACATACGCATACAGAGAGTTGCTGGGGCAGTCCTCCAATTCCGCTTTTGGAGCTGTTGCGATTAACGTAGCTTCACCTGAAGTTATTCGTTCCTGGAGCTTCGGCGAAGTTAAGAATCCGGAAACCATCAACTATCGCAGTTTTAAACCGGAAAAGGGCGGCCTGTTCTGTGAAAGAATATTCGGTCCGACCAGAGACTGGGAATGCAACTGCGGTAAATACAAGCGCGTAAAGCATAAAGGCATTGTCTGCGACCGCTGCGGTGTTGAAGTAACCCAGTCCAAGGTCAGGCGCGAACGCATGGGTCATATTGACCTGGCCGTTCCCGTCTCTCACATCTGGTTCTTCAAGTGCATGCCCAGCCGTATCGGACTGATGCTGGATATGACGGCAAAATCTCTGGAAAGAGTCATTTACTACGAAGACTGGGTCGTTATTGACTCCGGCGATACCCCGCTCAAGGTCGGTCAGACCATGAACGAACTGGAATATCGCCAGGCGAAAGAAGACTACGGCGATGCTTTTGTGGCGGATATGGGCGCTCCGGCGGTTCATTCCCTGCTCGAAAAGATTGATATGCCGTTGCTGATGACTGAACTTGAAGTCAGCCTCGAATCAACGAAGAACAAGGCCATTCGCAAGAAACTGGCCAAACGGCTTCGTCTGGTTGAAGGTTTTATTAACAGCAAGTCCCGCCCGGAATGGATGATCCTGAAGGTGCTTCCGGTAATTCCGCCGGACCTGAGGCCGCTGGTTCCGTTGGAAGGCGGCAGATTTGCCACCTCCGACCTCAACGACCTTTACCGTCGCGTAATCAACCGGAACAACCGGCTCAAGAACCTGTTGCAGCTCAGAACTCCGGAAGTGATTATCCGCAATGAAAAACGCATGCTTCAGGAAGCGGTTGATGCGCTGATGGACAACGGCCGTCACGGCCGTGCCGTCACCGGCGCCGGCAACCGTCCGCTGAAATCACTTAGCGATATGCTCAAAGGCAAACAGGGCCGGTTCCGTCAGAATCTGCTCGGTAAGCGCGTTGACTACTCCGGCCGTTCGGTCATCGTTGTCGGTCCTGAACTGAAACTGTGGCAGTGCGGTTTGCCGAAGAAAATGGCGCTTGTGCTGTTTGAACCGTTTATTATCCGCCATCTCAAAGGTCGCGGCTATGCTCATACAGTCCGCGGCGCCAAGAAAATGATTGAACGCGGCGAAGCGGTGGTCTGGGATATTCTTGAAGAAGTCACCCAGGGACACCCGGTAATGCTGAACCGTGCGCCCACGCTGCACCGTTTGAGTATCCAGGCGTTTGACCCGGTACTCATCGAAGGTTCCGCTATCCGTATCCATCCGTTAGTTTGTACCGCCTATAACGCGGACTTCGACGGGGACCAGATGGCGGTGCATGTTCCGTTGTCAAGCATTGCGCAAATGGAAACCAAGTTGCTCATGCTGGCGCCGAACAACATTTTCTCCCCGGCCAACGGCAAACCGATTACTTCGCCGACCCAGGATATTACCCTCGGTTCTTACTATTTGACATTTGAACCGCAGAACAAGAGCCTGGCGAAGGTCTATAAAGATGATTTCGAAGTGCTTTATGCAATGCATACCGGTCACATCAAAATTCATGATGCGGTCAGGATTCCGAACCCGGATTACAAGAAAAATACAATATGGGGCGATAAAGAAGGCAAATTTCTGCTGACTACCGCCGGACGCTGCATTTTCAACGAACTCTGGGATTCCTCTCTCGGCTTCTTCAACAAAGTTGCCAAAAAGAAAGAACTCGGCGTGCTGATCAGCGATTCCTACAAGATTGTGGGACATGAAAAGACGGTGAAACTGCTCGACGAACTGAAAGACCTCGGCTACGAATATGCTACTGTCGCCGGCTTCTCCATCTCCATCTCCGACCTGGTCATTCCTGAAAAGAAAGACGCGTTAATTGAAAAGGCCAGAGAAGAGATTGGTAAAGTCGTTGACCAGTACAACAAAGGCGTGCTGACCGAAGGCGAGCGTCACAATAAAGTTATCGACATCTGGACTCAGACCAGTAATACCGTTGCCAACGAGCTTTTCGCCCGTCTGGAAGCGGAATCCAAATCCGGCGACATCAATCCGGTATATGCGATGCTCGACTCCGGCGCCAGAGGCAGCAAGGACCAGATCAGACAGTTGGCTGGTATGCGCGGTCTTATGGCAAAGCCGTCCGGCGACATTATCGAACGCCCGATTATTTCCAACTTCCGGGAAGGTCTTTCCGTGCTTGAGTACTTTATTTCCACTCACGGCGCGCGTAAAGGACTGGCGGATACCGCGCTTAAGACCGCGGACTCCGGTTACATGACCCGTAAGCTGGTTGACGTGGCTCAGGACATCATCTGCCGTGAAGAAGATTGCTGCACGGTGAAGGGAATCTGGGTTGCCGCAATTGTTGAAGGCGATGAAGTCATTCTGCCGCTGAAGAACCGTCTCGTCGGCCGCTTCAGCGCAATGGATATCAGAGACCCGGCTTTTGATGACGGCCGTCTGATTGTTAAAGCCAATGAGGATTTCACTCCTGAAAACGTGGCGATCATCGATCAGCGCGGTATTCAGAAAGTGCTGATCCGTTCCACCCTGACCTGCGAAAGCGCCAGAGGCGTCTGTATCAAGTGTTACGGAAAAAACCTGGCCACCGACAAGCTTGCTGAAAAAGGCGATGCGCTCGGCATTATCGCAGCTCAATCCATCGGGGAACCCGGTACGCAGTTGACCATGAGAACGTTCCATATCGGGGGTACTGCGTCTTCGGCTTACAAACAGCCGGTTATCACTGCCCGTAACGCCGGTATAATCAAGTTGGTTAACGTCCGTACGGTTAAAAATCAAAAGGGCGAAACCGTTGTCGTGAATAAAAACGGTTACGTTGTCATCTATGATGAAAAGGCCGCCAAGGAAGCGGAAAAGAAAGCCAGAGAGAAAGCTCAGGCTGAAGCTGCGGTGATCGGCACTTTCTTCAACAAGGATTATGACTACTGGTCAGACGCCATGCGTGAAGCCGAGGTTGACCGCTATGATATTGAAGCCGGCGCCGTTCTGGAAAAGGGCGAAGGCGAAAAAGTCAAGAGCAATGAGCGGTTCATCCACTGGGATCCGTATCATGTTCCGATTATTGCTGAAGAAGAAGGTTTGGTTGAACTGCACGACCTGGTTGAAGGCGTGACGCTCAGCCGCACCTCGCGCGGCAGTACGGAAGAAATCACCGTTATGGAGCATCGCGAAGACTTGCACCCGCAGATTGTCATCAAGAATCTGAAAGGTGAGTTTCTGGCGAACTATCCGTTGCCGTCGGGCGCGTTCCTGATGACTACGGAAAAGGCCAGAATATCTCCCGGATTGGTGCTGGCACGCGTACCGCGCCAGTCTGCCAAGAACAAGGACATCACCGGGGGCTTGCCGCGTATCGCTGAATTGTTCGAGGCCCGCATTCCGAAAGATATCGCGGAAATCGCGCGTATTGACGGAATGGTGGAAGTGGACAAGATGACCCGCGGCAAACGCCAGCTTCTCATCCGTGATCCGGAAACCGGCATTACGGAAGAGCATAATAATATCCCCGCACACAAGCATCTGACCGTCAGCAAGGGCGACGTCGTCCGGAAAGGCCAGAAGCTTACAGAAGGTTCAGTCGTGCCGCACGCCCTTCTGGAAGTATGCGGACCGCATGAACTCCAGCGTTATCTGGTTGATGAAATCCAGCTCGTTTACCGGGCTCAAGGTGTTGAAATCAATGATAAACACATTGAAATCATCATCAGACAGATGATGCAGAAAGTTAAGATAACCGATCAGGGCAGTTCAGTCTTCCTGACGGGAGAGCAGGTTGACAGATCCGAATTCATTCTGGAAAACAAACGCGTAGCTGCCAGAGGCGGAAAGCCTGCGGAAGCGGAACCTGTCCTGCTCGGCATTACCAAAGCGTCCCTTGAAACAGAAAGCTTTATCTCTGCCGCATCGTTCCAGGATACCACCCGTATCCTGACTGACGCCGCCACATTAGGCAAGGTGGACAAACTGCTCGGATTCAAGGAAAACGTAATTACCGGACATTTGATCCCCGCCGGTACAGGTACCGAAAAAATGCAGAGCATCAGACTCACATATCTGGGAGAGGAAATTGAAGAAGAACTCCCGGTGGAAAAGCCCATTTTTGAAGAAGAAATGCCGGATTATTCGTCTGATGTGCCGGATGATGTGGTTGAAGAAAAAAAAGTTGAGGAAGAGTGATCAGAAAAAAAGTGATCTTTTTTCTCAGAATTGTTTGCATTGTTGCAAATCAAAGGTATCTTAACTGCCCTTTGACGTGTATAAAACAAACAGTTAAATGATATAAATATACAAGAAAACAGGTAAGATTATGCCGACAATTAATCAGCTTGTCCGTTTTGGACGCAGCAAAAAAGTGAAGAAAAGCAAGTCCCGCGCGCTCACCAGCTGTCCGCAGCGGCGCGGGGTCTGCCTGCAGGTAACGACCCGTACACCGAAGAAGCCGAACTCGGCGTTGAGAAAAATCGCCAGAGTGCGTTTGACCAACGGCCAGGAAGTTACCGCGTATATCGGCGGCGAAGGTCATAATTTGCAGGAACACTCAGTGGTTCTGGTCAAAGGCGGCCGCGTACGTGACCTGCCGGGCGTTCGTTATCACATCGTCCGCGGCGCACTCGACAGCCTCGGCGTGGATAAGCGCAAGCAGAGCCGTTCGAAATATGGGGCGAAACGCCCTAAATAAATGAAGTGAGTTTTCCGGGCTTGAGACTGTCGGCATCTAGCGGTGGCGGCAGTCTTATTGTTGAATAACTAAATGATTGTAAGGGATTGTTTATGAGAAGACGTACAGCAGCAAAGAGGGAATTGACGCCGGATGTCAAGTACAATAGCGAACTTGTCGCCCGGTTGATCAATACTATCATGAGCATGGGCAAAAAGTCCACTGCGCAGCGTATTGTGTATGGTGCATTCGGCTTGATCAAGGAAAGAAAAGCCGGGATGGATCCTTTGGAAGTATTCCTGCAGGCGCTTGAAAATGTCAAGCCGAAACTGGAAGTGAAGAGTCGTCGCGTCGGCGGCGCCACTTATCAGGTTCCCGTTGAAGTCAGCAGTGAACGTCAGGTTGCCCTGGCCATGCGCTGGATTACCAACTACGCCAAAACCCGCAAGGGCAAAGCCATGATGGAATCACTCGCAGGGGAGCTCCTTGACGCATTCGAAAATACCGGTTCAGCAATTAAGAAGAAAGACGATACACTCAAGATGGCGCAGGCTAATAAAGCTTTCGCTCATTACAGGTGGTAAAAGGCAGACATTATGGCAGTGGAAATTCAAAAAGCATATCAGGAAGCTCCGGGACGCGCGACACCCCTTAACATGGTGCGTAACATCGGGATTATGGCCCACATCGACGCTGGAAAGACTACTCTCTCCGAGCGCATTCTCTATTACTGCGGGGTCAATTACAAAATTGGGGAAGTGCATGAAGGAACTGCGACCATGGACTGGATGGAGCAGGAACAGGAGCGGGGGATCACGATTACCTCCGCGGCAACGACCTGTATGTGGAAAGATCACCGCATCAATTTGATCGATACCCCCGGACACGTTGACTTCACCGCTGAAGTTGAACGTTCATTGCGGGTGCTTGACGGTGCGGTGGCAGTGTTCTGTGCCGTTGGTAAAGTCCAGCCTCAAACTGAAACCGTATGGCGTCAGGCGCTCAAATACAAAGTGCCGGTTATCGCTTTTGTGAACAAGATGGACCGCACCGGCGCTGATTTTGACGCGGTCGTCAGCGATATGCGTTTTAAACTTGGAGCCACCGCGGTTCCGATTATGATTCCGATCGGCGCGGAAGCCGAATTCGCCGGCATCGTTGACGTTATTGACAACAAAGCCATTTATTTTGACGGCGACGAAATGGGCGCCGTGATGCGCATTGAAGAAGTTCCCGCCGAATTCAAGGAAAAACGCGTTGCCGCTTTGGCGCATCTCGTGGAATGCCTGGCGGAGTATGACGAAGAAATCATGGAAATTTTCCTGGCTGATCAGATGCCGGAAATGCCGCTGGTAAAGAAAGCGCTCCGTGCCGCGGTCGTGGCCGGCGAAGTTGTTCCGGTGGCTTGCGGAACCGCCTTCAAGAATAAAGGCGTGCAGCCGCTGCTTGATGCCGTTGTCAGCTACCTCCCGTCCCCGCTCGATATTCCGGATATTCAGGGACTTGATCCCTTTACTGAAGAACCCGCTACCCGCCATGTCGGCGATATGGAGCCGTTTGCCGGACTGGTCTTTAAGATCATGAACGACCCGTTTGTCGGCAAACTCAGTTTCTTCCGTGTTTACAGCGGAACCGCGGAACGCGGCGCTACAGTTTATAATCCCCGTACCCGTAAACGTGAACGTCTCGGACGCCTCCTTCAGATGCATGCAAATTCCCGCGAGGAACGCACTGTTGTATACAGCGGTGATATTGCGGCGGCTGTCGGGCTCAAGAACGTAACTACCGGTGACACCATTTGTCTGGAAGACGTTCCGATTGTGCTTGAAGCCATGAGCTTCCCGGAACCGGTTATTTCCATCGCCGTTGAACCCAAATCCGCCGCGGACCGCGACAAATTGTATAAGGGTCTCGGCAGTCTGGCTGAAGAAGATCCGACATTCAATATGCGCAGCGATGAAGAAACCGGACAGACCATCATCTCCGGCATGGGCGAACTTCACCTGGAAATTATTCTCGACCGTCTGTTCAGAGAACATAAAGTCGAGGCCAATACCGGCAAACCGCAAGTTGCTTACCGCGAATGCATCAACCGGCCTGCCGAATCGGACTGCAAATTTGTCCGTCAGAGCGGCGGTCGCGGCCAGTACGGCCATGTTGTATTGACTATCGAACCGACAGAACGCGGTTCCGGCATAAAGATTGAAAATAAAGTCGTCGGCGGCACTATTCCGAAAGAATACATCAAGCCGATTGAAGCCGGTATTCGCGAAGCCGCCGCCACTGGCGTGCTGGCGGGATCCCCGGTCATTGATTTCAGCATCAAGATCATTGACGGTTCATACCATCCCGTTGACTCCTCTGAAATGGCATTTAAGATTGCCGGTTCAATGGCATTCAAAGACGCGGCCAAAAAAGCCGGTCTCTTCCTGCTTGAACCGATTATGAAAGTCGAAGTCACCACTCCCGATGAAAACATGGGAGATATTATCGGTGACATCACCAGCCGCCGCGGCAGCATCGCTGAAGTTGATTCTGACTCACAGAACAAGTTCACCCGCGTTGCAGCCCAGGTTCCGCTGTCCGAACTTTTCGGTTATGCAACGGCAATCCGTTCCCTGTCCAAGGGAAGGGCGTCATATTCAATGGAGCCGTCACATTTTGAAAAAGTGCCAAAATCAATTGAAGAAACAATCATGGAGAAAAATAAATGAGCACAGCGAAGACGCAAAGAATCAGAATTCGTCTGCAAGCCTACGAACACCGGATTCTCGATCAGTCTGTTTCTGAGATCCTGAATACGGCCAAACGCACCGGTTCAATGATCGCGGGGCCGATTCCGCTTCCGACCAGAATCGAAAGATGGACCGTAAACCGTTCGCCGCATGTAGACAAGAAATCAATGGAACAGTTTGAAATTAGAACGCATAAGCGTGTAATGGATATCATAAATCCGACCTCGAAGACAGTTGATGAACTCAAAAAACTGAACCTTCCCGCCGGTGTTGATATCTCAATCAAAATTGGAGTCTAACTAGACTTCTGATACCAATGCCCTTGAGCCGATTGGGGGTAAGTATCTGAAAGGAGATTATGAAAGGTTTAATCGGTAAGAAAGTTGGAATGACACAGATCTACGATGAACAGGGGAAGGTAATTCCTGTCACCGTTGTTCAGGCGGGACCCTGTGTCGTAGTGGACGTCAAAACCATGGAGAAGAACGGCTATAGCGCGGTTCAGCTTGGTTTTGGAGAAAGAAAGGCCAAGAATGCATCGATGGCTCTGCTCGGAACTGCGAAGAAAGCCGGTATCAGCGGTAACCCGCCTGCCAGTCTGCGCGAAATCCGCACCGAAGCTGATCCGCAAGTTGAACTTGGCACTATTGTAACCGCGGATATCTTCAAAGCTGATGATTATCTCGATATCAGCGGTATCACTAAAGGCCGCGGTTTCCAGGGTTGCGTAAGGCTCCATGGTTTCAAAGGCGGTCGCTACAGTCATGGCGGCGGCTGGAAAAGAAAACCAGGTTCTGTCGGCATGCGTGAATCTCCCGGCCGTGTTTTTGTTGGCAAAAAGCTTCCCGCTCACATGGGCAGCGTCAACAGAACCATCCAGAATCTGAAAATTGTTCGGGTTGCCAAAGAGGACAATCTACTGTTCATCAAAGGCGCTGTTCCCGGTCCCAACGGTGGAACTCTTCTGATTCAAGTTGCACTGAAGAAGAGCAAATAACAGTAGCTAACAGGTGAAAAAAATGTCTATGAAAATAAATATACTTGATTGCAAGGGAACCGTGGTTGGCGAGTATGAATTCTCCGACAACTGCATTGAAGCCGAAAAGGGCAAGCAGGCGGTTCATGATGTAGTAGTTGCTTTCCTGGCCGAACAGCGCGCCGGTACTGCCAGCACCAAAACCCGTGCTGAAGTTCGCGGCGGCGGTTGCAAACCGTTCCGTCAGAAAGGCCTCGGCCGCGCCCGCGCCGGTTCCATCCGCAGTCCGATCTGGGCTGGCGGCGGTGTGACTTTCGGTCCGAAACCGCGCGATTTCAGCAAGAAAATCAATAAAAAGGTTCGCAAGCTTGCGCTGAAGAGAGCCTTTACTGAAAGACTGAACGAAGGCTCGGTAATTCTGATTGATAAACTCGATATTCCGGATCACAAGACCAAAAGCGTCAGAGCGATTCTTAACAACCTCAAGGCTGCCAAGACCACGCTGATTTGCGTTCCGGACTATGAAGAATCTGTTGTATGCGCTACTGGAAACCTGGCGGATGTCGTGCTCAGAAAAGCCTCCAGCCTGAATGTTTACGAAGTGCTCCGCTTTGAAAAGTTAATATTTACAAAAGACGCGCTCGATGCTTTCGCAGAGCGTCTTGCCTAGGAGGAATTAACGATGAATACCGCATATAACGTTATTATATCTCCGCTGATCACTGAGAAGAACAATGTGCTTGCTCATGAAAAGAAGTACGCTTTCAAGGTCGCCCCCAAGTCGACTAAGATTGAGATTGGCAAAGCAGTGGAGCATCTGTTTGGCGTAAAAGTCAAAGCAGTCAATATCATGAATTACAAGGGTAAACCGAAACGCGCCGGCAAGTCCGCCAAAGTCGGATGTCGCGCTGACTGGAAAAAAGCTGTAGTTACTCTGTCCGAAGGCAGCATTGACACCTTTTAATGATTAAAATCCGAGGTAAATAAGATGGCTTTAAAAAGTTTTAACGCGTTCACTCCGAGCAGGCGGAATATGACGGTTGCGGATTTTTCCGAACTGTCAAAAGTCGCCCCGGAAAAGAGTCTTACCGTCGGCAAGAGAGCTACCGGCGGCAGAAATAATCGAGGTCGCATCACCAGCCGTTTCCGCGGCGGCGGCACCAAGCGCCTGCTCCGGCTGATTGACTTCCAGCGTAACAAAGATGGAATCAAGGCTACCGTCAGCACGCTTGAATACGATCCTAACCGCTCTGCTTATATCGCCCTGCTGTTCTATGCTGACGGCGAGAAGAAGTACATTATCGCACCGAACGGCCTCAAGGTCGGCGATACCGTCATGAACGGTGAAAAAGCCGAATTGAAACCGGGCAACTGCCTGAAAATCAAGAATATTCCCGTAGGCCTGGAAATCCATAATATCGAGATGGTTCCGGGACGCGGCGCCAGACTGGTCAGATCTGCCGGACAGGTCGCCACTCTCCGCGCTAAAGAAGGCGAATATGCTCAGATCAAGCTGCCGAGCGGCGAAATCAGAAAGATTCATATCGAATGCCGCGCCACGATCGGTCAAGTCGGCAATATTGAACACATGAACATCAAGCTCGGCAAAGCCGGCAAGAAACGTTATTTGGGCAAGAAACCGCACAACCGCGGCGTAGCCATGAATCCTGTCGACCATCCGATGGGCGGGGGAGAAGGCAAAACCAGCGGCGGCGGACATCCTGTTTCTCCGTGGGGTCAATTGGCCAAGGGCAAGAAGACCAGACGCAAGAAAAAGACATCCAGCAAATTTATTACTGACCGGAGGAAGAAATAATGGCTAGATCAATTAAGAAAGGTCCCTATGTTGCAGAGTATCTCCTGGAAAAGGTAGAGAAGGTCAACAAAGAAGGACGCAAACGCGCGATTCAGACTTGGTCACGCCGTTCCATGATCGTTCCGGACTTCGTCGGACATACTTTCAGCGTTCACAATGGTAAGTCCTTTATCACCGTGTTCGTTACTGAAAATATGGTTGGCCATAAGCTTGGCGAATTTTCTCCGACCCGTGTATTTAAAGATCACGGCGTAGTCAGCGGCAAGTAAGCTTACCATCAGTCGAGATATTTCAGGGCATCCATCCGGATGCCCTTTTTGCTTTTCAGCCGCAGCCGCGTTCCCCTTATCCGCAATTTTTTCCCGGAAATAACCAGATACCTGTTGACAGAAATGAAAGCATGTGGTATAATATGGTTATCGGTGGTAAGTAATGGTAATAAGAAGGAATAGTTCCATGGCTAACGGCTCAGGAATGTTGATCCGGCAATATGCCTACGATCAGGCCCGGCGCAATTCGGGCAAGGAAGTAAAAATACTTTCCGAGCGTGAATTGTGCAAAATTTACAATGTCAGCCGCCCGACCGTGCGCAAATCGCTGGATGAACTGGTGAGCGAAGGAATGTTGATTATCCGCAAAGGGCAAGGGACATTTACTAATCCACGCATGTTTAAAGATCACTACCTGCCGGGCGGCAAGCTGTCCGTCGGGATAATTGTCGGTTCCGGGAAAATAGTGGTTTACGATAAATTCTTCTGGGAAATTATTTCCGAAAGCGGCAAGACGATTTGCGAGGACTTCAGCGACATCAGACTGATTCAGGCAATAAATGACAATGAGAAAGCAGTGGAAGAAATATTGCTGCTGAATCTTGACGGTCTGATTTGGGTCCACCCGACGAATGACCGGGCGCAGGCGATTGAAATGATCCAGCAACGGGGAGTTCCCGTAATGTGCGTCAACCGTATTCCGGAAGGGGAGAACATCAATTACGTTTCAACCGATTTTTACGCTGCCGGCAAGGCGGTGGCCGAATATCTGTTGAATAAAGGGCATCGCAAGATTCTGTTTATCGCCAATACCGCAATTGACGCTTACAATCTGTTCTACAACGGTTATCGGGACACGTTTACTGCGAGAAATATTGATTTAGACGATCATCTCTTGATTTCCAACGAAGACGAAATTATAACTGATATCAATAATTTATGCCGTTTTAAAATAGAATTCACCGCCTGTTTTGCCCTGGGCAGTTGCATCTGGCAGGCCATTGAAGCTTTCAAGCGGAATTATGGTGAAGACTTTGGAGAAAAATACATGCTGATGACTACTTATGCGGGAGGCGGCAAATTATTGAATTGTCCTTTTGTGAATATCAATCCCGGCGAACTGGGCAAAACCGCGGCGCTGGAATTGAAAGCGCTGATTGAAGGGAAACGGCAGTCCCCGGTCAGAGTTAAACTTGTGCCTGGCATTATTGAGCAGGTTTTTGTTTAGTGTCACAATGCAAATTATGAATATTCAGGGAGATGGAATTATGAAAAAGCAATTAAAAAAGCGTGTAAATCCCCTTAATTTTACGCTCGTGGAACTCCTGGTCGTGATCGCGATCATTGCGATACTTGCCGCGATGCTGCTGCCGGCCTTGAACAAAGCGCGGCTGAAATCAAAGTTTACAAGTTGTTCCGGCAACCTGAAAACCATTGGCCAGATGATGAATATGTATGCCAACGATTACCAGGATTATTTGCCGCCCTACAATGTCGGGATTTATAATTTGTACGGCATTACGAGCGGCGCGGCCCCCGCATTCCAGAATGTTGATGTTTTCTGGAAATCCATTATGTCGACATTTGCCCCCGGAAGAAGTGTTTTAAAAAGCTATGATTCGTGGGGTAAAACGCTTTACTGTCCGGCAAATATTTTTGTTCAATTCAATTATAATGATCCCGGCAGCGGTATTGCGACTGGCTTCAATACGACAAGCGCCCGCAGCGGTTATTATTTTACCTTGCGCGCTCCGCCCGGACGCTGGGGCGCGCAGGCCGGCATCAATCCTTATATTGCCCGGAAAGTCACGCAGATGTATTATACCGTATATGGAGTCAAGAAAGACGCAACACAGTATTCTATTGCGTCCGACCATGTGTTCAGTTCCAACCCGGCGGACGGCAGCGGCGTAAGCGCTCATCTGCAGATGCCGACTCCGGGGGTGGCTTCGCCTTTGGAAACCGGCAATTTCCTGTTTGTGGATGGTTCCGTTAAAAGTTTGCATTACACCGACCCCGGTTGGAATATGAGTTCCACGCCTACGCCGGTTCAGTAAAATTAACAAATAAGATTAAATACGACAAGGAGCTTTTATGCGGGTCTTTTTTGCAATGATATTAGCGATCGGATTGTTCATGACGGCCGGGGCGAATGAACCGGTAAAAGTGGGCGTTTATAAAAGCCATGCATGGCAATATAAGAACTGGGGAATCTGCAATATTGCTGACATGCTTAAAACCCGGCCGGAATTAAAAGTCATTGAAATTGAGAACCTGCGCAAAGAGACGCTGGACCAATTAGATGTGCTTATCATATCCACGACGACTAAGCTGGCCGCCGCCGACAGCACGGATGCCGACCGCGGCACCGCCGGTACCGATTGGCGCAAAACCGTTTTGAATTTCGTCCAGCGCGGCGGCGGATTGTTTATGGGCTATTACGCCGCCGGGTTTGACGGTGATTTCAGCACTTGGAAGCTGTTTCCGATGATCGCAGCCAAAACTGGCGTAAAAATTACCAGTTCCAACTTTCATAAATCCGATAAAAATCATTCCAGTATCGAGAACATGCCTGCCACTTTTTCGCATATGTACGACCACCTGACCTTTGAGCCGGGGCCGCGGGCGGTGGAAGTCGCGCTGAATCAGAATAATCAACCGGTTATTCTGGCTGGTGAAGTCGGCGGCGGACGGGTCATTTACTGTGGAATTCCTTTCGGCTTGACGTGGGGCAAGAAAGATCCGCTAAACAGTTCGGATACTGCCTTGTTGAGCGGACTGGTGCATTGGCTTGCCGCCGGAAATCATCAAAATGTTTCGCTTGAAGAAACCTCTAAAACGCTGTTTGCGGAAGTCAAGCAATACAATGACGCCGCCGGAGTGAAAGACGCCGCGCAGTACAATAATCTACCGGCGCCTGAATTCAAAGAATCCCTGTTATGGCTGCCGATCTATGGCATTAAACCCGGTATTAACATGGCGCAGAAGGAGACCGTGCTGACCGTCATTGAAAATGCGCACCGGATGGGGTTTACCCAAGTCATGATTATGGCAAAATTCGGGTCTTTCATGTACCGCACACAATTGAAGACGACAGAACATTCGTATGCCACCAGCGAGTTTGACCCGGTGGAATTCGCCGTTAATGAGGCGCGCAAGCGCGGGATGAAAGTAGGCTTGACGGTCTGTCCGTTCTGCTGTCGCAACGATTTCAAAGTCTATAATCCGGATCTGACTAAGGCCGAAGCGCAAAAACTTAAAAGCGGCGCTATCAAGCTTGACCAGATTGATGCTGACAGGCCCTGGAACCGCTTTAACTGTCCGGACGATCCGGCCGTGCGTAAACGGGGGCTTGACATTGCGGCTGAAATTATCGAAAAGTTCAAACCGGACGAGATAAACCTTGATTATATCCGCTATAAAGATAATTACGGCGCATCCTGCTTCTGTGATTATTCGCAGGGGCAAAAAGCGGAGTTTCTGAAGCAGCATCCGGAAATTCCATCCGAAAAAATAGATGAAGCCTACGCCAGGCACAGTTTGACCGGGTATGTAAAAGAATTCGTCGCATTGTGCAAAAAACTGAAACCGGATATTGTGGTTTCCGCCTATACGATCTCCGCTCCTACTTTCAAGGCTCCGGAGTGGGTGAATAATTACAATGTTGACTTTCACGCCAAATACGTCAGCCGTCAAGTTACCGGACCGGAATCCAAACTGTCGGACATCAGTCCCCTGGCGAAGAATTATTATGCCTGGGCGTCAGCGGTTAATCCCAATACTCAATTCAGTCCGATCATTGCCTCATTTGACCGGAAAACGCCGGAGAGAATAGAGGCCGAATTCAAAATTGTCTACGACCTGGAAAAGCAATGTAACTTCAAGGTAAAACGGATTGAATATTTTGAATACGGTTATCTGCTTGAAAAAGGCGATAAGCACGAACTGGATCTGCCGGTCGCGCAAGCAATCAGCCGGATGCTGAACGGAACTTTACACCAAAAATAAGTAGAGTTATTTCTGTTGCTTAAGCAAGCCTTCAACATGTAATCGTAAACCGTCCTCGATGGAAGTCGAGGGCACCGCCAATCCGGCGGCGCGAAGACTGCCGAGATCATAAATGCGGTGGCACATGAATGGCCGTCCTTCAGGTTTTTCCGCCAGATACGATGCCACCGGAATTTCCTCGATGGTCAGGCTGACTTTTAAAATATCCGCAATAATCTGATAATACTGTCGCGATTCAATAATATCCGGACCGGCCATATTGAAGATTTTGCCGCAAGCGGCTTGATTGCCGGCAACGCTGACGATGGTGCGGCCAAGATCATCCACAAAAATCGGCTGCTGGAGAAAATATCCTCCTCCGACCAGTTTCAGCGGTACGCCTTCCCGTAACTTTTTGATAAGCTCCGGATCGCGCCCGTGCAGCGGCAGGCAGCCGAGTTGCGAGGTCGGGCCGTAAATATGACACGGACGCAGAATGGTCCAGCCCATGCCGGTATTGCCATTGATAAGTTCCAGTTCGCAAAGCCGTTTTCTGGCGCCATAGCTCAAAGAACCTTTTTCGCCGGACACATAGTGCTCTGTTTCAGCCGGTTGAGGGAAACGACGCTCGGCCGGGTCAAAAACAAAATCCGTGGAAACAAATACAAACTGCCTGGTGCGATTACGGAAAAGTTCAATATCCTGAAGCATGTCGTCCAGCTCGTAACAGATGCAGTCAACCACCATATCCCAGCTCATGTTCTGCTGTTCAATAACTTCCTTCATTGCCTTCCGGTCATGACGGTCGGCAATCAATGAGTGTGCGCCTGGCGCTGACGGACGCAAACCGCGCGTAATCGTCCAGACCTGATACCCTTTGGAAAGAGCCGTTCTTACCACGGCGCCGCTGACATGTCCGCTTCCGCCGATCACAAGAATATTCATTTAGTTTTTTCCAGTTTAGAAAAGACTGTTTGTACAAATATAGACACGGATTCCGAGAATAAGTTTACAACCCCAGCAGCCTGACCCCATTTCCGGACATGACTTTATCAAATACAACCTGGGATATTTTGCCGGAATCTCTCAGTTCAGTAAGAAACAGTTGCAAGCGCGGAAGCTCAGGCTTCGGCGGCGAACAGATGTCCAGTCCGAACATCAGTTGATCCTGGAATTCGTTCAGGAATTTGACCGCGTATGCCGGATCGCGGGTCAAGGCGTTGCAGCCGCTGCCTGCAGAAATGTCTCCGTACAAATTAGGAAATTTCCGCATCAGTTTTGGTATCGCGCCTTCGGCCCGCACCGGATAATTCGGATATCCGCCACGGTCATCCGGTTTATCCAGGGTGCCGATTTCGGCCCAGAATGACTGGGAATGTCCAAAGATCTTCAAATCCGGAAACAGTTCCAGCGTTTCCGTCAGTTGCGGCAGGCCGGCATCGTCGTACAGTCCGTAAGTGCCGTCAATTTGAGGCGCGATGTGAATGGTCACCGGGAGTCCGGTTTTTGCCGCGTGTTTGAACAGATTCCGGATATACGGGTCGCGGAACGGCAGATTGCAGGTTACTTCTCCCAGTCCCTTACAGCCCGAATCCTTGTACTTTTTCATCACGTCGCCCAGCGGCGCCGATGCGGTATTGTTGATCGCCCGCGGATGGATGTTGCAGAATGGAATGAAGCGCCCCGGATAACGCTCCGCCATCTCCAGTATATCTTCGTTGGACTGCGGCAGATAGAATTCCGGGCCGATCAGCGGCAGCAGAACGGCTTTAGCGATGCCGGCGCGATCATAGAATTCGATTAATTGTTCCGGGGTCGGGAACGGTTCCCGACCATCGACTTGCAGGAACGGTTTTCTGAATGCATGGGCATGGATGTCAATAATCATGATTATTCCTCCTTTTAACCACAGAGACACAAAGACACAGAGAAAACTAAAACTTTTGTCTTTTTACTTTTGTCTTTTATCTTTTTACTTTTTACTTTTTACATTTTAATTTTTACTTTTTACTTTTTACTTTTTACTTTTTACTTTTTACTTTTTACTTTTTACTTTTTACTTTTTACTTTTTACTTTTTACTTTTTA
>CAIKZE010000035.1 GCA_903831825.1 uncultured Lentisphaeria bacterium
CTGGCTTCAAACGTATTTGAAGAAAATCCGCTGTCCGGAGCGCTGTTCGTATTTTTAAACATTCCCCGCAACCGCGTGAAGATATTATATTTTGATCGTGACGGCTACTGTTTATGGAGCAAGCGGCTGGAAAAGGGTACGGTTGCGCAATATTGCCATTTCCCGGGCAATTCGAGAACACAACCTTATCCCATTGGTCTACTCCGGCGAGGACATCTGCGGCAACAACGGCCCGATGGTGTCGCCGCAACTTTTACGGGATACCTATTTCCCCCACCTTAAGCGCGCAGTGGAACCATTGATTGACTCTGGCGTACACTGGCTCTGGCACAGCGACGGCAATATCCTCCCGATCCTTCCTGATCTGCTGGATTGCGGTATTGACGGATTCCAGGGTTTCGAGGAAGACAAGGATATGGATATGATGAAATTGGCTGCCGCTCCCTGTAGAAATGGCCATTTGCCATTCCTGTGCGGAAGCATAAACGTTACTACAACGTTCTATGCCACTCCCGAAATTATACGCGCAGATGTTCAACGCATGGTAAATCTGGCGCGGACGCGGGGCGGAGGTGTGATCCTTTCGTCCAGCAGCACCATTATGGAGAACGCGCCGGTAGAAAATGTACTGGCATACTATGATGCGGCAGTTTCACAATCGGGATAATTAAAGATACTCAAAATATCCGGCCTATTTCTGTCTGTGGCCTGTCGGCTTTAAGTTATTTGGCGTGAGGAAGCCGGCGGTAGTCGCCGGGGGTGCAGTTGTAGAGTTCGCGGAAACGGTGATGCAGATGGCTCTTATCGGTAAAGCCCCATTTTAGCGCGATTTCGTCAATGCTCAGGCTGGCGCCGGTCAAATCCGACGCGGCGCCATTTAACCGGTGGCGTAACATGAAATCAGGGAAACCGATACCCATTACTTCGCGGAATTTACGGCTGAACAGATTGCGGCTCATCCCGGCGGCGAGGGCTATTTCTTCCACGGTAACGAAACTGTTCTTCCGGAATGCTGTTTCCAACGCCCGCGTAATCAGATTGTAGTCTTCATTATTGAAGCAAGGCGCGGCGGCGGGGCCGACCTGCCAGTTTTCCAGCAGGAGCAGCAGCAATTCAACAGTCTTATTGGCCAGCCATAGCTCAGTGTATTTGTCAGGTCCGGCAGTGACTTCGGTCAGTTTCCTGGCGATGTTCAATACTTCCGCTTTTTTCTCATTCGACACTTGAGGCCGTTCCGCCGGAACCGTCCGGAACGGCGCGAGCAGATCATATTTGCCGCCGGCTTTTGACAGGAACCCCGGCCAGACGATCAGGATCAGTGCCCGGCAGGGTACTTCCAGCACCTTGAAACCGTGCGGTTCCCAAGGACCGCACAGCCAGACATCCCCGGCACGGCATGCCATCTCCCATTGCCGGTAATATCTGGTCATGCCGCCTTCCAGCAGTATTCCCATTTCCAGCGCATAGTGCATGTCGAATCTGCTGTTATTGCACGACGAATGCACATTCAAGTTGTATCTGACCGGGGAATCTTCCGAAACGCCGGTAGCCAGACGGTTTATTTTTTTATCAATCAGATAATCCATGCTTATAATCTGCCTTTTATGCAAATATACAACTCATAGTAATAACTATACAACACAGATGCATTGATTTAAAGCATTTTTTCAGTTAAAATCTATATAACGATATACAACATCATTGAAAGGACTTTGATTATGCGGGATAAAATTAAAATCGTCTTTATCGGGGCAGGCAGCAAAACATTTGCGTCATGCATGATTAACGACATCGTATCCAATCCGGATTTGGCCGCCGTCAAGGTGCAGGTGTGGCTGGTGGATATCAATGCCGACAGCTTGAAACGGATGCATGATTACGCGGAACGGGCGGCAGCCTACCGGAAGTCCAAGGTCGAATTTGTCACAACTACCGACCGCCGTCAGGCGCTGCCCGGCGCGGATTTCGTGATCGTGGCGGTTGACACCCGGCGACTGGAACTGTGGGAACAGGATTTCCGGGTCGGCCTGGCGTTCGGTTTCCGGCATGTTTTCGGAGAAAGTGCCGGGCCGGGCGGACTGTTCCACGCTTTGCGAAATCTGCATACAGTCATGCCGGTCTGTCGCGATATCGAAGCGCTTTGTCCCGAAGCTTTCGTGTTTAATTTCACTAATCCGGAGGCGATCATCCTGACCGGCATTCTGACGTTGACCAAGTTGCGGGCGTTCGGGCTTTGTCACGGTTTTTACGCGCTGTGGCAATCGGTCAAACGGCTGCTGGGGCGCGAACCGGAGACACTGGATATCCGCACCGCCGGCATTAATCACCTGTTCACGTTTTACAAAATCAGCGATCCGGCCACCGGCGAAGACCTGATTCCGGAATTCAAACGCAAAATTGCGGAAAACATCGACAGTTTCGACAACCTGACCCGATTCCTTTTTGAGAAGTTCGGAGTGCTGGGCTATCATCATCAGACGCATACCGGAGAATTCATCGGTTACGCCGATGAACTATGCACCCCGCTATGGGAATTCGGGATTGAAACCTGTCCGATACCGCCGCAGCTTGAACAGGCAATCACCCCATCCGATATATTTTGGGCCAGGTGGTATGATGGTCGCAAAGACATGGCCGCGTTTCTTGCGGACAGCAATAAAGGCCAGAGAAGATTTGATGCCTATATCAATGGCGACCGTCCGCTGGATGATGAGTTCCTGAAGTCCACCGGCGAATTGGCAATACCGTGCATCTGCGATATTGCTTTTGATCGTCATAACCGGCGTCCGGCGGTGAATGTGTTGAACACCGGCAAGTATATCCCGAATTTAAGCGAGGACGGCTGCATAGAAATTCCGGCAGTATTTTGCGGAACAGGGGCAGTGCCGGACCAGGCGCCGCCGCTGCCTGAAGGTTTTGCGGCGATACTCCGGACTCAGCATTCCGTACATAAGTTGATGATTATGGCTTATCAGGAAAAATCCAAATCGCTGCTGTTGCAGGCCCTGCTGACCGACCCGGTGACGAATTCCCCGTCGCGGGCTGAAAAATTCATGGATTACATGCTTAAACTCCAAGCCCCGTATCTGCCGGAAATGAAATAACCCGCAGGAAAGAATCTTTATGCAGACTTCAGTATTAAATCCGGCGCAGATTGAGATGATTCATCAGGCTTCGCTGAAAATATTGTTCGAAATCGGCGTGACTGTGCCGCATCCGGAAATACTTGCTCGTTTTGCGGACAGCGGAGCAGACGTTGATTTCAAAAATAACCGTGTAAAAATTCCGGAGCATCTGGTCAACTCGTCAATCGCCAACGCCGGCAAACAGTTCACCATTTACGGACGCGATCTGAACAAAAAAGCCGAGTTCGGAGCCGGTCAGCGTAATTTCAACAGCGTTGCCGGGGAAGCGCTATGGCTGGACGAGATCGGCGGACAACGCCGTTATCCGTCATTGAACGACGTGGTCAGCGCCACCCGCCTGGCCGATGCGCTGCCGCATATTAACATTCCGGGAGCAATGGCCGATCCGCATGAACTGCCGGCGCAGTGGCGCTGCGTGGCAGTAGCCGCCGCCATGCTCAAAAATACCACCAAGCCGATTGCGTTCTGGTTTCACGACCGTAATTCCGCCAAATATCTGATTGAGTTGCTGATTGCGCTGCGCGGCAGCAAGGCGGAGGCCGCGAAATATCCGGCGTTTTATCCGTTTTTCGAGCCGATCAGCCCGCTGCGGTTTCCGTTCAACGGTATTGACCTGCTGTTTGAGACCGCCCGGCTGAATCTGCCGGTACCGATTGGTCCGATGGCCCAAATGGGGATTTCCGCCCCGGCGACGATTGCCGGAACGCTGGCGCAGGAAAACGCGGAAATCCTGGCCGGAGTTTGCATTACCCAGTTGATCCGGCCGGGCATGCCTGTCTGCTACGGCGGCATCTGCCATGCTTTTGATATGGGCACGACTCAAATGATCTTTGCCGGACCGGAACAAGCCATTTTCGGGGTAGCCATGACCCAGCTAGGCAAGCATTACGGATTTCCCGTTTATGTCAATACCGGGTTGACCGATGCGAAGTGTCCGGACGCCCAGGCCGGGCTGGAATCCGGTATTACGCTGGCGCTCTCCGCCGCGGCCGGGGCTGACATTTACGGACACATGGGCATTTGCGGCGTGGACCAGGCAACTTCGCTCGACATGCTGGCGCTGCAAAACGAAGTGATCGGATATGTGAAAAGCGCCATGCGGCAGTTGGATTTCTCCGACGAAGCGCTTGGCTTTGATGTGGTCCGGGATGCGGTAGCCGGTGAGGACATCATTGCTCATGACCACACCGCCGGACATTTTAGACAGGAATTGTATTTCCCTCCATTACTGGATCGCGCATATTATCAGAGCTGGATGGATGCCGGGGCCAAAGACCTGACCGCCCGTTGCAAGGAACGCCGCCTGCAGTTGCTTGCAGCGCACGAGCCGGAACCTATTGCTCCCGAATTGTCCGCGCGGCTGGATGAAGTCGTCACCGCCGCCAAGCAAAGTTCTTAAGTCAAGATGATTTATATGGAAACATAAAAAGATGAATGGCAGAACTAGAATGCTTAATTTTATTGCAGGGCAGACGGTTGATCAAACGCCGTTTATGCCAATATTCATGCGTTTTTGTGCCCAATATTGCAAAGTAAAATATCGTGATTTTATTTTAGATGTCGAAACTCACTGTAAAGCAAATATTGAATGTGCAAAATACTTTAATTCGGATTGGGTCAATGTGATGAGCGATCCCTATTGTGAATTGTCTGCTTATGGGGCAAAAATAGAATATCTGGAGGATGATTTACCCATTGAGAAACACGTTTTATGCCAATCAACAGATGATTTGGAGAAATTATATATCCTTGATTTTTCCAAAGACATCAGAACGCGGGGGTGTATTGAACAGTGCGCAAAATTTAGAGAACTATGCGGCGATGAACAAATAATTTGCGGATGGGTTGAAGGTCCAGTAGCGGAATACTGCGATTTACGCGGTATGGGTGATGCTTTTTTAGATTTTTATGACAGCCCGGAAAAGGTAAAAAAAGCAATTGCAATAATCCTGGAAAATGCGAAGAATTTTATCACCCTCCAAGTCAAGGCTGGCGCAAACTGTATTGGCATCGGCGATGCAGCCTGTTCCCAGACCGGGCGGGAACTCTACTTGGAGTTTGGCTTTGAAGGTGAAAAAATATTGGTTGAACACGTTCAATCATTAGGCGCCATCGCCAAATTGCATATTTGCGGAAATACCGGCGCAATTATCCCGGACATGATAAAAACTAAAGCCAATATTATTGATATTGACCATTTGGTAAAAGATATGAGTCCTTTTGTTGGACTGCTTGGAGATAATCAAGTTTTCTGCGGCAATATCGATCCGGTTTCAATAATCCAGAATTGTTCAATTAAAACCATAAAAGAAGCTTGCCGGAACGCACTATCATCAGCAAAAAATAAATTAATTCTGTCTGGAGGATGTGAAATCACTCCGACGACTAATTATGATAACTTGCTGGCCATGCATTCAATATTAATCTCGTAAGGGCAAGAAGTACAGGTTAAAACCGGATGCGGCATCTCTAAAAGGCACTAATCCATTTCAATCAACTGTATTGATTTCGTTGAAAATTCCTTACTGTTTTTTACGTTAAAAGAGAATCAGAGTATACCGCAAAGCTGTCTATTGCAGCGCTGTTTTCAGGGCGGACTGCGACAGGCTAGTTCCTGAAATTAATCCCGAACCTTGCGATTACGCCCTGTTTCCTGATCGTCTATTATGGTTGGCCGAAACCTATGCTTTCAATTATTATAATATGCACTATGTTTGCGAAAACAATTACGCATTTTTTCTTAAATACCATTGAAATTTTATTAATCGCGATGTAAAATAGTTTGCGTAAACGTTTTCACTTACAATTAAAAAATATAAATTTATGACGAATCGGAAGAAAATCACAATCAAAGAATTTGCGGAAAAGCTTGGCGTGTCTATTGCCACGGTATCGCGGGCATTCAGCGACAAGGGACGCATCAGCGAAAAGACCCGTCAGGAGATTATTGCTAAGGCGCGGGAATACGGTTATCGCGCCAATATTCACGCCCGCAATCTGACTTCCCGGAGCAATAATACGATTGCGCTGCTTTTTCCCGCGATCAGCCATGAAGAGCCGGACTATTTCATTACTGAAATCATGCTCGGCATCAACGAAACACTGACCAAATACCGGAAAATACTTCAAGTGCATCCTTTTCCTTTAGATGCGTCCGAACAGGAGCTTGAGTTATATAAAGATTATATTCTAAACGGCAGCTTTGAAGGCATCATCGTCGTTGCCGGAGCCAGAGGTTCCAATCATCTGGTCAGCGCCGCACAATCCGGCAATATCCCTTACGCCGTTATCGGTCACATGAGCGGAGTCAATGAAAATTCCGTATTGTTCGATAACGAGTACGGCGCATTTCTGGCCGGCAAATATTTCAAAGACACCGGCAGACAGCATCCGGCTTATGTCGGCGGACATCTGGATAAACGCAAAAAACTCGGCTTCCAGGAAGGATTCGGGGCAAACGCAAACAAGATAATATTTGCTGAAGGCGGCAACAGTTTCCGCCACGGCGGGATGGCGCTGGAAAATCTGCAAAAGACCCACCCCGAAGTTGATTGCGTTTTATGCGCCAACGACGTTCTGGCAATCGGCTTCATCAAGGCAGCTTTGACCAGAAACATAAAAGTTCCGCGGGATATAGCCGTCATCGGATTTGACGACATCAAACCGTCGCGTTATTACACCCCTGCCCTCTCGTCAGTATCCTTGAAATTATTCGAACTTGGCGAATGCGCGGTAAAAATTCTTATGCAAGTCATTAAAGAAGAGAAACCTGTAAATTCAGAAACAATTGAATGTGATCTGATTCTCAGGCAATCTTCATAAAAATAAAAAAGGTGTTTAAGATTATGAAAAAAGTAAAATTGATTGTCGCCGGGGCCGGAGCCAGAGGAACAAATTACGCGGAATTCGCCAAAGCTCATCCAGACCGTCTTGAAATCGTCGGGGTTGCGGAACCCAGAGATTTTTACCGCAATGAGATGGTTAAGAAATTCAACATTCCGGAAAAGAATGTTTATGCCGACTGGCAAGACCTGGCGAAGAGGAAAAAATTCGCGGACGGCGTAATTATCGCGACGCAGGACAACATGCATACGGAACCAGCGGTAAAATTTGCGCAGCAAGGCTATCACATAATGCTGGAAAAGCCGATGGCTCCGACTGCCGCTGAATGTAAAAAAATTGTTGCCGCCGCCAAGAAAAACGGCATAATCTTTGCCGTATGCCATGTCCTGCGTTACACCAATTATACCAGAAAACTCAAGCAGCTTCTGGACTCCGGAGTTATCGGCGACATTGTCAGCATACAGCACATCGAGGAAGTCGGGTGGTGGCATCAGGCACACTCATTTGTGCGCGGCAACTGGCGCAATGAAAAAGAATCGTCTTTCATGCTGCTGGCAAAGTCCTGCCATGATATTGACTGGATCAGCTATATCATGGGACAACAATGCAAAGCAGTTTCTTCATTCGGCTCCCTGAAACATTTCCGCAAAGAGGAACAGCCCGAAGGCGCCGCGTCAAGGTGTCTTGATTGCAGTTGTGAACCGACCTGCCCGTACTCGGCAATTAAAATCTATATTAAAGACAGACTGGAAAAGAAACAGATCTGCTGGCCGGTAAATGTTTTAACTCCGGTTGTGAATAAGAAAAATATATTAAAAGCGCTGCGGGAAGGGCCTTACGGCCGTTGTGTCTATGAATGCGATAACGATGTGGTGGACAATCAGGTCGTCAATCTGCTTTTTGAGGGCGGCCGCACGGTCACTTTCACCATGACCGCCTTTGCGCGCGGCGGCAGAAAGACCAGAATCTTCGGGACTAAGGGCGAAATTTACGGGGACAGTTCTGAAATAAAGATCTTTGATTTTCTCACGCAAAATACCAAAGTCATAGATACCAATGCTTCCGATGGCTCCATCCTGGGCGGACACGGCGGCGGCGACGGCGGACTTATGGAAAGTTTTGTCACGGCGCTGGCAATGGATGATCCTTCACAGATTCTTTCCGGACCGGATGCAACGCTGGAAAGCCATCTCATGGTATTTGCCGCGGAAAAAGCCAGAAGAGAAAGCAGTGTCGTCACCTTATAATAAATAATGTCAAGAGAAAACAGCAAATATAATCAAAAGGAGTTTTGACAGAAATGAAACCAACATTACTGGTATTGGCCGCAGGCATGGGCAGCCGTTACGGCGGCCTGAAGCAGCTTGACCAGGTCGGACCTTCAGGCGAAACCATCATCGACTATTCAATTTATGATGCAATCAGAGCCGGATTCGGCAAGATCGTATTTATTATCCGCAAGGATATAGAAGCTCCGTTCAAAGAAACCATCGGCAAGCGTTATGAAGGCAAAATCGCAATCGAATACGCGTTTCAGGAACTGAACAAGCTGCCGTCCGGCTTCAGCGTTCCGCCGCAACGTCAGAAACCCTGGGGAACCGGACATGCGGTACTATGCGCCAGAGATGTTATTCACGAACCGTTTGCGGTAATCAACGCCGACGACTTTTACGGCGCCAACGGCTATCAACTGCTCGCTGATTATTTGAACCAGGCCAAAGACGGAGCCAAAGCCGATTTCTGCATGTGCGGATTCATTCTGCGCAATACGCTTTCCGATAACGGCACGGTTTCCAGAGGCATCTGCAAAATCAACGGCGGCTGTCTTGCATCGGTTACGGAAATGACCAAAATCGAACGCAACGGCAACGCCGCCAGAAATATCGAAGACGGAGCCCGATGCGACCTGACCGGCGATGAAATAGCGTCCATGAATATGTGGGGTTTTACGCCCTCCCTGTTCGGGCATCTGGAAAGACTGTTCATCGAATTCCTGAAAGTCAGCGGACAAAAGGAAAAGTCCGAATTTTACATCCCGTCCGTGGCGGATGCGCTCATCAAGGAAGGCAAAGCCGAAGTGAAAGTAATGGCAAGCAGGGATTCATGGTTCGGCATCACTTACCGTGAAGACAAAGACATAGTGGTAAACAGCATCCGGGCGCTTGTCGCAAAAGGCGTTTACCCGAATAAATTATTTTAACGGTGAAAAAATGAAACATCCAGTATTGAAACACGATATCAAAACCATCAGCGAGTCCTTTGAAATTTACGGAGACTACATCAGCGCCGAACCCTATGGTTCCGGCCACATCAACGATACCTACCGCGCCGCATTCAATCAGGGCGGAATTACAATTAACTATATTTTCCAGCGGATAAATCACAATGTCTTCAAAAATCCCCCTGCCCTGATGGAAAATATCGAACGCGTCACCACCCATATTTTCAACAAGATCAAAGGTTGCGCTGACGCCACGCGCCGCACGCTGGTAATCATCAAGTCCAAAGATTGCAAAGCCTTTCATCAGGACACCGAAGGCAATTTCTGGCGGGTATACATCTTTATCGAAAAAGCCCAAACTTACGATGTGATTGAAAAGGAAGAGCAGGCCTACCAGGCCGCAAGCGCTTTCGGTGGATTCCAGAAAACTCTCGTTGACCTGCCCGGCGCCAGACTGCATGAGACAATCCTCGACTTTCACAACACCCCGAAACGTTTCGAGGCGCTTGAAAAAGCCATTGCCAATGATGTTGCCGGGCGCGTCAAACAAGCAGGACAGGAAATAGACTTCGTGCTGAAACGCAAAAACGATGCATCATTGCTGCTCAACCTAAACGCTCAAGGCGCAATTCCCGAACGCATTACTCACAATGACACTAAACTGAATAACGTCATGCTGGATGACAGCACCGGCGAAGGCGTATGCGTCATTGATCTGGACACCGTCATGCCGGGCTTAGTCCACTACGATTTCGGCGATATGGTCAGAACCAGCACCAGTCCGGCAGTCGAAGATGAAAAAGATCTTTCAAAAGTAAAGATGCAGTTCAATATGTTCGAAGCGCTGCTGCGCGGCTATCTTGCGACCGCAAAGGAATTTTTGAATCCGGTGGAAATTGAGTATCTGCCGTTTGCCGGCAAACTCATCACCATGGAGATCGGCGTAAGGTTCCTGACCGATTTCCTGTCCGGCGATGTTTACTTCAAAGTTCATCGCGAAGGCCATAATCTTGACCGCTGCCGCACCCAGTTCACGCTGGTTTCATCAATCGAGCAGCAGATGGACAAAATGATGCAACTGCTGAAAACTATCAAATAACTTAGAATCAGGATTTATGAAATGAAAAAATTAAGAATAGGCATTATCGGCACCTGTCGCAGAGGAAGGCTTGGCGATAGTTACCTCAAACCTGAAGACAACGTGGAAATCATCGCAGGCGCGGATATTTCAACCCATCAGCTTGACCGGTTCAAAACCAGAATTCAGGAAAACCTAAAAAACACCCCGAATTGTTATCTGGACTATCGGGAAATGATCGAGAAAGAAAAACTGGACGGGGTTTTCGTCACCTCCCCTGATTTCTGCCATGAGGAACAGGCGGTTTTCGCGCTTGAACATGGCGTTGGGGTTTACCTGGAAAAACCGATTGCCATTACAGTTGACGGGGCCGACCGCATCCTGCGCGCCGCGTACGAAAACAAGACCAAACTGGTCCTCGGCCATAACATGCGCTACATGACATTTGTGCTTAAAATGAAAGAACTCATTGACAGCGGAGCCATCGGCCAGGTCAAAGCCATCTGGTGCCGCCACTTCATCAGTTACGGCGGCGACGCCTATTTTCGCGACTGGCACGCTGACCGCAAGTACGCCAACAGTCTGCTGCTTCAGAAAGGCGCGCATGACATTGATGTCATTCACTGGCTGGCCGGTTCTTATACCAGACGGGTCAACGGCATGGGCGGCCTGACCGTTTACGGCGACCTGCCTAAGCGCGAAAAAAATCCGGAAATACCGGTTGATACCGCATTCAGCACCTCCAACTGGCCGCCGCTGGAGCAAAAAAACTTCAATCCGGTAGTTGACGTGGAAGACCTCAACATGATCAACATGCAGCTTGCCAACGGCGTTTTCGCCACATATACGCAATGCCATTACACCCCGGACTCCTGCCGCAACTACACCGTTATCGGCACTAAAGGCCGGCTGGAAAATTACGGCGATCACCATGAAGACACCACCATTGAACTCTGGGATGACAGGAAAATTGATGCGTTCAGGCTTCACGGCGACGCCACTTTCCGGACGCCGCCCAGCAAAGGCGGACACGGCGGCTCTGATCCGGCCATCGTCAGAAGTTTCTTCTCGGTCCTGCGCGGTGAAGGTAAACCGAACTCTTCTCCGCAAGCGGCGCGCTACAGCGTCGCCACCGGTTGCCTCGGCGCTGAATCCATCCGGAACGGCGGAATTCCTTTTGATGTGCCAAAATTAGCAAATTACCTTGAAGAATACGATTACAGCAGTTAAATTACTTTTTTACAAATATTGGAATTAAGTTCCTGTCCGCAAAATTGGGTTTTTGAGAAAACATATTAAAGAAGGTTAATGAAATGAAAGTTTTAATTACTGGCGGCTCCGGATTTATCGGAAGTCACCTGGTTGAGCATTTTCAGGGCAAAGCCGAAGTGAGAGTATTGGACAACCTCCGCTCCGGATACCGCAAAAACCTTGACGGCTTCAAGGTTGAATTCATTGAAGGCGATATCCTCGACCGGAATGCGGTAAGCGAAGCGGTAAAAGGCGTTGATTATGTTTTCCACCTGGCGGCAATGATCAGCGTGCCGGAATCAATGTTCAAACCCATTGAATGCGTGGACATTAACGTCAAAGGATTGCTGATCGTGCTGGAAGAGGCCGCCGCCGCCGGAGTTAAAAAACTCTGTTTCAGCACCAGCGCCGCAATTTACGGCGACAATCCGGTCGTGCCTAAACGGGAAAACATGCTGCCCGAACCCAAAAGCCCGTATGCCATCACGAAACTTGACGGAGAATACTACTGCAATATGTTCACCAAGGAAGGCAAGCTGCAAACCGCCTGCATGCGCTACTTTAACGTCTTCGGTCCGCGTCAGGACCCGAAGAGCGCCTATGCCGCGGCCGTGCCGATTTTTACCGCGAAAGCCGTAGCCAATGAAAAAATCGCCATTTTCGGCGACGGCGACCAGACGCGTGACTTTATCTACGTCAAAGACATCGTCGCCGCCAATGTGTTCATGGCGGAAAGTAATTTCACCGGCGTTTACAATGTTGCCTACGGGAAGAAAATCACGATTAATGACCTTGTTGAAAAAATAAAAAAGATCACCGGTTCCTCTTCCGAAGTCGCTCATCTCCCCGAAAGAGCCGGAGACGTGAAACACTCAATGGCCGCTGTTGACAAACTGCATGCCACCGGTTTCAGACCCAAAAGCGATTTCGACCAGGGACTGGCCGCAACTATCGAATATTTCAAATCACTCAAAAAAGTTAATTAATAAGGTGACGTCATGGAAGTAATCATCAGAGACGATACTCAGTCCGCAGTCGATCTGACTGCCCGCCTGATCGCGGAATCAATGCACAAGAAACCCAGCACCGTACTTGGACTGGCTACCGGCAGAACAATGGAAGCCGTCTATGCCGAACTGGCCAGACTGCATCAGGATGAAAATCTGGATTTCTCACTGGCAAAAACATTCAATCTTGATGAATATATCGGCCTGTCGCCCGAGAACAAAAATTCATATCGTTATTATATGAATTATCATCTGTTCAAGAAAGTCAACATTGACATCAGAAATACTCATCTGCCTAACGGAATTGCCGACAATATTGATCTGGAGTGCGAAAATTACGAAAAGCAGATTATCGAATGCGGCGGCATTGATCTTCAGTTGCTTGGTATCGGACGCGACGGACACATCGGATTCAATGAGCCGCTGTCCGCGCTGCGGTCGCGTACCCGCTCCAAGTCGCTCACCCCGGTGACGTTCTCCCAAAATTCACCGCTGTTCGACAGACCCGAAGACATGCCCAAACGCGCAATCACAATGGGCGTGGGAACCGTACTTGATTCCAAGCGCGTACTCATGCTGGTAGTCGGCGAAGAAAAATCCGATATTATTGCCAAAGCAGTCGAGGGACCGGTGACCTCAATGATTTCCGCAACCGCAATGCAACTGCATCCGCGCTGCACGGTTATCGTTGACGAAGCCGCCGCTTCCAAACTGAAAGAAAAAGACTATTATCACTGGATATTTAATAACGAACCGGACTGGGATCCGTATCGTTAATCAAATTTATTTACTACATTCCGCATCGCAGACAACTGCCATGCGGCTTTTTTATGTCAATAAGTTAAAAATATTAAAAAAAATAAGTGTAAATTACAAAATTTAATTTGCAGCCAATAGGATAGTATTGTAAGATAACTTTGACTGATGCAATGGTGACTTGTTCAGACCGTGACGCTTCAGCAACCGGTAAACCGTCGAATCAGAAACCCTGCGCCCCAACTTCTCCTCATAAGCCTGACGAATCTCCATGACTTCAATTATACCGCCATAACGCGCCTTTCTCAAAAACGGCTGCATCAACTTCTTTTCCTCGAATATATCCATATTCGCATTCCGCCTGCCGCCTTTCAACGCGGTTCTGAACATTTTAGCGCCTTCAATACGGTATCTGGAATGAATGCGCCAGATGCTGGCTTGATGCAGCCCCAGAGCCTTGCTTATCTCGACTGCGCTGAAACCAAACAGCATCCGCAGCCAGACAGCTTGAACCCGCTGATACTCTTCCACCGTCACAGCTTCGCGCAGCGCGCCTTCCACCTCACGCCGCTGTAATTCCGTATATTGCCCTTTTGTACTCATGGCATCCTTCGCTTATAAACTTTACCGTAACTTAATATACTAACCTGTTGAATGCAAATATATCTTCTGATCTTTTTACCTTTAAATTAATAGAAGTTATCTATTAAAGAATAATTATTTTCGGCCATTGAAAAAAAGTTTTCAGGGCGTATTTTTATATTAAGCATTAAACATGTTATTTAACATTAAATTCCTTGAAACTTAAAAACAAACTAAAGAAAGGATGAACCATGCAAGTACCATTTTACGGACATCAACGCCAGTATCTGAGCATCAAGAAAGAAATTGATGACAATATCCAGGAAGTAATCATGAGCGGAGGATATGTGCTCGGCCCGATGCTGAAAAAATTCGAAGCTGAACTCTCCGCATATTCCGGTCTGAAACATGCTATCGGCGTCGGCAACGGCACTGATGCGCTGTGGCTGACCATGATGGCTCTGGGCCTGAAAGCCGGCGATGAACTCATCACCAACGCCAACACATTCTTCGCCACCGCCGAAGCCATGTGGGTTGCCGGCTGCAAGGCCGTTCTTGTTGATTGCGATCCGCTGACCAAGTGCATCGATCCGAAGGCTGTTGAAGCCGCGATCACTCCGAAAACCAAAGCGATCGTTCCCGTACATCTCTACGGGCAATGCGCCCCGATGCGCGAAATCCGCGCTATCGCCGACAAGCATAACCTGTTCGTGATCGAAGACAACGCCCAGTCGATCGACGCAGCCGGCGACAACTTCAAAATCGGGGAACTCTCCGACGCGGTCTGCACCAGCTTTATCATCCAGAAGAACCTCGGAACTTTCGGCGATGCCGGCGCGGTCTTCACCAATAACGACAAAATCAATTCCGAAGTCCGCAGACTGCGCAATCACGGTTCAACCGCCCGTAACGTTCACAGCTTCGGTTTCAACAGCCGCCTGGACGATATTCATGCCGGTATCCTGAGCGCCAAACTGAAACACATTACAGCCTGGTCCAATCAGCGCATCGCATGGGCGAAATTCTATACCGACGGCCTGCAAGGAGCCAAGAGCTTCACCCTGCCCCATGCCCGTCCCGGCTACCGTCACGTTTTCCATCTGTACGTGATTGAAGTGAAAGACGCCGCCAAGCGCGAAACTTTCCTGAAATTCCTGAACGACAATGGAGTTGATGCCAAGACCCACTACTCCATTCCGATTCATCAGCAAGCCGGTTATCCGTGGGGCAAAGATGCCGAAATCCGCGGCAGCCTGAAGAACGCCGAATACAATGCCGCAGCCTGTATCTCCCTGCCGATGTTCCCGGAACTGCATCCGGAAGAAGTCGCCTACACCATCCAGAAGTGTATGGAATGGGACAAGGCCAACAGCTAATCCGGCACAGTTGTTAATTAAACGGGGCGCCTGCCCCGTTTTTTTTACCCTTTAACTCAATACTGACAGGAGAATTTAACATGGCTAAATACAAAGTAATGGTTGTCGGTACCGGCAAGCGCGGCAAACACCATGCCGCGGCATTCAAAGCCAATCCCGATTTCGAAGTTGTCGGTCTCTGTGATATCAATATGGAGATGCTCAACGCCGCCGCCGATACTCTCGGCCTGCAAAACGTTGCCAAAGGCACCGATGCCGCCAAAATGGCCAATGAACTGAAACCCGATGTATTCTGTTTCTGCACCATGCCGAAAATCCGTTTCGACATGGTCAAGATCGCGGTTGATTGCGGAGCCAAGTTGGTTGCTTTCGAAAAACCCATCGGCGAAAATATGCATGAAGCAATCAAAGTAAAACAACTTATTGACCAGTCCGGCATTAAGGCTGTCGTCAGTCACCAGCACCGCTACGGGGTCCACTATCAGAAAGTCAAAGAGTTTGCCGTCTCCGGCAAACTCGGGCGCACTCAGATGGTCTACGCCACCGCCACCGGGTGGATGGCGCACATGATGAGCCATATGATTGACTACATGAGCTGGTATAATGACTATGCCGATATCCAGTGGGTCATGGGACAGGCTGCCGGCAAAGGCAAGATGAACGACAATCACCCCTCCCCTGACTTCATCGTCGGCGTGATTCAATATGCCAACGGCGTCCGCGGCTACGTCGAATGCGGCGCGGGCGCGCCTGATCAGCCGGAAGTCGAAAAATGGTGGGGTAAAAACCGTATCGGCATTCAAGGAACTGAAGGTTTCGCCGAAGTCCTGACCAACGGCGGCTGGCGCGCGGTCACCAGCGACGGTGTTCAGAGCGGACCCGGCGCCATGAACTACGATCTGGATATGCCGCACTACATCAGCGACATCGCGGCCTGGCTCAAGGACAACTCCAAGCCCCATGAATGCTGCTTTGCCAACGCTTACAAAGGCTTTGAAGCAATGATGGGCATCATGCGTTCCGCCGCCAATGGCGGTCAGGTTGCCATGCCCCTCCCCGACGGTCCCAACGAGCTGGAACTCCTGAGAGCCAATCTCCCGGATGTTCCAGTTATCGCCAATCCCGTCAATGTCAAAGAATTCCTGGGCTGAACAACATTTCACGCCTGTACTGCCGCGCCGGAGTTTCCATTGTGGAAGTTCCGGCGCTTTCTATTTCCTCCACGATGCAGCTTGACTTTCTCAAGACATACACTAAAATATAGATTAATATATTAACAGGGAGATGGAAGAATGGTTTCAAATGTGAATTGCTTCACGCTGTCGCCGGATATTTCCGACAAGAATCAAGTCATTGCTACCGTAAACACCATCCCGCAACTGGCCGGATTGACCTTAATCGATAATGATCCGGCAAACCTGGCCGGACAGGTCATTTATATCGACTTCGACAGGGCAAAAAATGTTGCCTATCATGGTCCGGTGACTGTTAATAATATTGATGTTCCGGCATTCACCGCGACAGAGGACGTCAAATCCAACATCGTCACGCAGTTGAATGACGAATTTGCCGGGTCCGGCGTGACTTTTACCGACGAAAAACCGGATGTAATGACCAATGTTTCCACGATTTATGTCGGCGGGAATGATTCCGCATTTGCCGGATATGGTTCTTTCCTTGGATTATCAGAAACAGTTGACTCAGGAAACAAGATCAAGAACGACAATGCGTTCGTGTTTTCCGACAAGTTCGCGCCGTCACAACTTGCAGACGTTATCACCCATGAAGCCGGACATCTGATCGGTTACGAGCACACGGACCAAACCGCGACGACCGGCGGCGTGCTGGGGGACTATGCGCTGACCGGCAACGCCGCCCAACTGATTACATTCAACACGTGGAATCAGGACGGGCCATACAACAAATTATGCCCGCTTGATCCTACAAAATTGAAACGTTCCTACGTTGGCTGCTCGGCGACAGCGACAGCGCAAGTATTGTATTACTGGAAATCCACTAAAGCAATCACCTTTTCCGCCGACGACAAGTATGTGTCCAAATACAGCGATGATAATAAATTCGCGATAAATATTGACGGAGACTCGACCAAACTGGATTTCCCGACATTGGCTTCCCTGACCACCCAACTATCCTCGATCAAATATGACTTCTCCCCCGATGAAGAAGCCGCGCTGTCATTCGGCGTCGGCATCAAATTAAAAATGGACTACTCCTCGGCGGAATCCGCAGCACATATTTCGGCCGCTGCTTTTAAATCGGCATTTGGTTTTATCAGCGCCGGCCTGCTCTCCACCACCCCGGCAACGATGATCAGCAATGCATACCTGAGCGTAATTATTGATAACCTGCAAAAAGGCGAACCGGTCATAACCAGCATTTCTAAAACTGGTAGTAAAGGAGGCCATGCGGTGATTATTGACGGCTTCCGCCAAAGCGACCAGACTTTTCATGTCAATATGGGCTGGGGCGGCAGCGACGACGGCTGGTATTCCCTGCCGGCGATTCCTGACTACAACCAGATTAATCAGTATTTGATTGACGTATTCCCCACCGGAAAAGCCAATGAGACCTATACCGTCACCAACACCGACGACTACGGCGTCGGTTCATTACGGCGGGCAATCGAAATGGCCAACGATAAAACCGGAGTGGACACTATCACCTTTGATCCGTCGATGCAAGGCAAGACCATCACCCTCACTTCCGGGCAAATACAGATCACCGAAGGATTGAACATCATCGGCCTGGGTAAAGACTCTCTCTCTATTTCCGGCGGCTGGTCCGGCGGCAAGGCCGGCAACGGCAGTGATATTTTTTACGTCGGCGGCGAGAAAATAACCAACATCAATGTTTCCATTTCAGGGCTGACTCTGACCGGCGGCAACTCCGATCAGGGCGGCGCGCTATACAATATGGCCAATCTTACATTGCAAAATGTCGCCATCACGGGAAGCAAATCCAAGGATTTCGGCGGCGCGCTGTGCAACGCAGGCACCCTGACCGCCAATGGATTGACAATATCCGGCAATCAAGCGGCTAACGGCGGCGGCATCGCCAATTCCGGCACATTCACCATCACCAATTCACAGATAACCGGCAATAACGCGAGCCGAAACGGCGGCGGAATTTATAACCAGAGCGGTTCGTTCACCAGCACCAACTGCACCATTTCCAACAATTACGCCAAAGAATCCGGAGGAGGAATCAGCAACGAATCCACGTTGTCCATCAACAACACGATCGTGGCCGATAACCGGAGCAATAGCGACAAAGACATCGCCGGCAACGTAACAAATAACAGCAGCAATAACCTGGTGAGCGACGGCGGCGCCTCCAAGCTGGTCAACAACGTCAACGGCAATAAAGTGGGTTCAGCCAAAAATCCGCTGGATCCCGGGTTTGTTCAAGCGCCCGGAGCCGGGACCGATAGAGTCTGGAACACCGCCGATGACATCACCGGCAATTACCAGCTTCTCGCTACTTCAGCGGCAGTTGATGCGGGAAATAACTCGCTGGCAAACGGCGATACTGACTTGAACGGAAACGCCCGCCTCTATGACGGGACTGCGGACATTGGCGCCTATGAATTTCAAGGCGGCGACAATGTCGCGCCAGGTACGCCGGCCGGACTTGCGGTCACCGTCACCGGCATGTCGGCAGTACTTGACTGGAACGACGACACGGACAATTCCGGCAGCGTCAAACAATATGAAGTCCAGATTGACCGGCAAAACGATTTCAAAAGCCCGGAATACTCCGATTATTTCACGCCAAGCGCTGGAACCCAGACAGATATTCCAGGCGGAAAATATTTCTGGCGGGTAAGAGCCGAAGACAATTCCGGCAACCTGAGCGAATGGAGCAGTGCCTCATCGTTTATGGTCGTGCCGACGGATACTGCCGGCAATACAATCAAAACCGCTAAAAACATTAACGACGGCGTAGATAACTGGGTCGGGGCCGGTGATGCCGCCGATGTCTATAAGTTGACGATGACACACTCCGGAACCGTGGCTTTAAACCTGACCGGACTGGAAGCCGACGCCAATCTTTATCTGCTGGACAGTAAAGGCAACCTGCTGAAAAGATCGGCCAACAGAGGCATCATGCCGGAAACTCTCAATCAGACCCTTGCAGCCGGCGATTACTATGTAAAAATAGCGCCGTCCGACGATGGCAAGGGCGGTATCAACACCTACTATGCGCTGACGCACGATGTCAATTACTTCCCGGATGATACCGCCGGCAATACGTTGGCCGCCGCCAGGAAAATCTCCGCAGCGGGTACGGTCAGCGAATGGCTTGGCTTTGGCGACAAAATCGATCTTTACAAGTTTGAACTGCAATCCACGACTGCCGCCAGGTTCGATTTGTCCGGTTTGTCGTCAAATGTCAATTTATATCTGTATAATGCCAAAGGCAACTTGCTGGCGGCCTCCGTGAAAAGCGGCAACGCCGGCGAAAACATCTCCAGAACCTTGACCGCCGGGACGTATTATTTAAATGCAGCGCTTGCCGGCAGCAACAATACCAATTACGCATTGAATTTCGGCGTTGATCCGTCTGCATTTAAAGTCGGCAGTCTGCAACTGTTCGGCTCGACCGCGACGGTACTTGGCAGCGGCGGCCTGACTGCTGACGACCCGACAAAGAAAAATACCGGGATGCTCGCCGGCTGAAAATAGCATCGTCCGGTTGGAAGGCGGAGACTGTTTATTTTATCACATATCCGATTTCTTTGCGATAACGGTTCGGAGAAAAACCCATGACAGACTTGAAGCGGCGACTGAAATGATATTGGTCGACGTAGCCTAGTTCGGCGGCGACGGCGGCAACGCTCAATTCACTGCCGATCAGCATTTCAGCGGCTTTCTGCAGTTTCAACCGGTCAAGATAGATTTTCGGCAGTATTCCGGTCTGTTTCTCAAAAACCCGGCGGAACTGGTCGTCGCTGAGACCGCAGAAATCGGCCATTTCCTCGACGGTCCACCAGCGGTGAATCTGCTGTTTCATGGTCTCTATCAGCTTGTCCACCAGCGGCGAATCTTTCCTGCCTCTGGCCTTGTTCTCATTATAAATATCAAACAGCAGCCGCTGGAGCGCGAAATTCGCGTTGAGCTGGGAATCCACGGACGGGTCGGCGGCCAGCTTCACAACCGGCAGCAGGCGGCGGCCTTTGCCCATCTCAAAAATCCCGTCCTTTATCACTCCGCCGCGGTACAGCAAATCGGCAACCGGTCCGGCAAAACATATGGAATCTTCCAAATATTTGTCCTGATCGCCGCCGTAGCGGTTGATGAATCCCGGCGAAACTATAATGCACTGACCAGGTTTGACCGGGAGTTCATGGTCCGGCGGATACCAGAATTTGCCGTCGCCTTCAATCAGATATGAAATTGAATAAAATTCGAAATATCTCACCGGAGTACGGTAATATCCGCCGGCAGGACCCGGATTATGGCCGATATGGACAATCCATAAACCATAGGCTTTATGGATAGGCTGAATTCCTTTCGGCATGCGGTGAACGTCGCACTTATCCCTTAACTTCTGCATTATTTTGTCATTCATGATGCGGTTTTTATCCATTTAAATATTTTTATCATCCAGTATAATATATATCAAATAATATGTTTTGAAGAGATAAATTTATATTTTCAGTAAAATTACTGTAAATTGTAATTATCAATTAAAATCCAAATCTAAGTAAATGGAGTTGAAAATGACGGCGAAAGCTAAACAAATCGGAGTCGCGGTAATCGGGGCCGGCTGCAGAGGTCAGGGCGTAACTTTAAATCTGTTGAAAGATTCAAAGCGTCAGGTCAAAGTCCTGGCGGTATTTGATCCGGACAAAGCGGTAGCGCAGTCCGCGCTGGATGGCTGGAACGACCAGGATATTAATATCTGTGATACTTATCAGGAAGCGATCAAAACGCCGGGCGTTGACTGGGTTCTGGTATTTTCCCCGAACGCCTATCATAAAGAACATATCATTGCCAGCTTTAAGGCGGGCAAGCACGTTTTTTCGGAAAAACCGCTGGCGACTTCGATTGAAGACTGCCAGGCGATTTACAAGGCCCATCAGAAATCAGGGTTGCTTTTCGCTACCGGCTTCGTGCTGCGTTACGCTCCCATCTATCGCAAAGCGAAAGAAATGATTGAATCCGGCAAGCTCGGCCAGATATTGAGCATTGACGCCAACGAAAACATCACTCCGGCGCATGGCGGTTATATCATGATGAACTGGCGCCGCCATACCAAATATGCCGGTCCGCATATCCTGGAAAAATGTTGCCACGACCTGGACCTGCTCAACTGGTTCGCGGATTCAGTGCCGTCCCGCATCGCAGCCTTTGGCGGACTCAACTACTTCGTGCCGGAAAATCAGCATTATATGGAAAAATACGGAGATAAAACTTTCGCCGCCTGGAAAGATCCGCACCGCGTAGATTCGCCGTTCACTTCCGACAAGGACCTGATGGACAACCAGGTTGCCATCATGGAATACCGCAACGGCATCAGGGTAATGTTCCAGGCAACCATGTGCAATGCCATCCCGGAACGCAGAATGTACTTCTCCGGCACCGAAGGCACCATGATTGTGGAACTCTACAGCAGCATTCTGAAATACCGCCGCATCGGCGATGAAGGCGAAACCGTAATAAATTTCGCGGGAGACGGCCATGGCGGAGGAGACAGCCACATCACCAAAGAACTTTATGAATGCATGATCAAGCACAGCAAGCCGAAATGCGGCGGTGATGAAGGCCTGGAAAGCGCCGTTGTCGCCATGGTGATTGACCAATCCATCCAGGCTCGCGCGTTAATTGACCTGGAACCCATCTGGAAAAAACTCAATCGCTGACAGGTATGAGGTTCCAGCCTGACATGAACTAAAAATTGAGTTCATCGCCACATAAAAAAGCGTCCGGATAAACAATATCCGGACGCTTGATTTTAATCATACAGGTTAAAAAACGATTACTGCGTCTTGCTCCCGCCTTTATGGCCTTCACGTTTAGGGGCCAGTTCTTTCACTTTGTCCTGGGCTGCCTTGATCTGGGCATCAATAGCGGTGGTATCAGCCTTGGCATCTTTTTCCAGCAATGCTTTTTTATCGGCATCGAGCTTTATCAGATCTTTTAAGACGGGAATTATCTGTTCCAGTTTGGCAATCATGTCCTTATTCGGAGTTTCTTTGGCTTTTTCAGCTTCGAGTCTCTTTTCGAGTCTTTCCAGTCTGGATTTCGGGTCCATCGGTTCTTTATTCTTTTTGACTTCCGGGGCAGGCTGAGCTTCATCAGCCGCAAATACAAAACCAGTAGCCGACATGACCAGGACCGCGAGCGCTAACTTCAACAAGCTTTTCATAATTAAAAATCCTTATTTTTTTGCCGGAATTATTTCCGGCAATAAAATGTAAACGTTTAATTATGTAATTTTAGTGTACTGAAATTTGAAATTTTTGAAAAAAAAAGAGGGCGGAAAGTTTTACCTGTCCGCCCGGGCCCTTGCGGGTATATCTAAAGCGAGGTCCGCAACTGTCCCAATACGACAATTGCAATCCTGCGTTTTTACGCCTGATTCACCAGCAAATTGTAAAAGGACTCCTGGTTCTTGCAATTCAACAGCAGATTTCTGAACGGCTCATCTTTCAATCTTGAGCTCAATTGAGAGAGCAGTTTGATATGCTGGGCATGCTGATCGTCACGTGCCGCAATCATAAAAATGAGCTTTACAGGAACAGAGTCGAGACTTTCGTAATCAGTCACGCCGCGCCGCACCAGTGCGGCAGCCATGATAATATTCTTTACCGAGCGAAGCCTGACGTGCGGAATCCCAATGCCCATTCCGATACCGGTACTCATCAACTGTTCCCGGTGATAAATGCCCTCTTTCAATTCATTTTTGCTTTTAACTTCTGAAGTTTCGGCCAGAAGATCAATCAGATTGTTGAGAATTTCCGCTTTCGTCGCGGATTCGATCAAAACAATATTTTCTTTTCTGAGAACTGAATCAAAAAGAAGCGGCACAAAATCCGACTGCTTGCTCTTTTCGCTTTTCAACCGTTTATCTATCCACTCTTCAATATCCTGTCGTTTAAACCGCCAGGAGGTTCCGAATTTACCACAGGGAATCTCGCCTTTCTGCGCCCAGTCATAAACTGTGCGTTCAGAGACGCGAAGATGGTCTGCAACCTCTTCGATGGTCATTATTTCCGGTAAACTCATACTATATTCTCCAAATTATATTTTTATCCAACTAACCAACTACAAGAAAAACACAGCAAATATCGCAAACAATGACAATTATACACTTTTTTTGCGAAAAGTAAAGCGTTTTATTGAAAATAATACCAAATTTTAACAAAACAGACATTATTTGCACTTTTTGCGCAAATATTTTTCGTAATCTGGGAAGTATGGGCGCTTTAGCTAGACCCTGTCCGAAAAGTGTTTTAGCATATTTTCTGTAGGAAATTGTTTCCTTGCTGAGCACATCACAAACTTTTCATCCGTATTTCTGCCCAAAATCAGCGAAAAGTTCTTC
>CAIKZE010000036.1 GCA_903831825.1 uncultured Lentisphaeria bacterium
GCGCCAAAAACGCGCCGGAAGGGTGATGAAACGCTTTTTCGCCAAAGTCAAAAGCACTTACGCGCTGCCGAAATCAACTCTCGGCAAAGCGCTGACCTATGCCGCCAACCATGAACAGCCGTTAAAAAACTATCTGCTGGACCTGCGCTTCAAGCCGGACAATAATGTTGCAGAACGGGCCATCCGCCCGGTATGTATTGGAAGACGCAATTTCCTGTTCGTCGGCAGCAAACGCGGCGGCGAGACCGCCGCCATCTTCATGAGCCTCATCGCCACCTGCAAAGCCAATGGCGTCAATCCACACGAATATCTGAAAGACGTGCTCACCAGAATTAATTCTCATTCATTCCTGAAGTTGGCGGAACTGCTACCGCATAACTGGAAAGCCGCACGGGAAAAGAAATAATCCAGGATTTCAAAATCTCTCGCCGTCTTCCGTGTCATGGACTCGTCGGGGGCTTACTATCTTGTCAGGGTTGTTTCTTTTCTCTTAAATCGGTTATGGTACGTTTGGCTACATTGCAAGTTTCGATTAGAACATCTTTGATGTCGCCTGTCGCTCCTGGACGAATAATTACCATTACGTGAGGTTCCGGCCACCCCATATTGTTCTCCAGGACTATGCGTTTGGGCATTGCTTCCAAGTCAACCAGAGTCAGCCGCGCCTTGTTTCCCTCATAGTGATAAAGCCAGCTTTCTCGAATATAAATGGAATTATCCTTTCCAAAATTTACCACCATCGGCAGTCCGCCGTATTCACCGCCAAAGCGGCAACGGTCTATGTAAATATTGCCGTAGTTATCTATCCAGCGGAGATCATTGCTCCGCATATCCACATCTTTACCGTTCTTGTACAGTGTGTTATTAATGGGAACCCCGCACATGCCGCGCATATATAAATTGCCGCGGTTGATAATGGAACCCGTACTCTTCAGCATTGGATCTGTGCTAACCCACACACAATCCATTACCGCATTTTGCACGTTGTGTATTAGCACGGGGGAATAAGTAAAGGTGCAATTGCTGACTAATAAACTACTCTTATTGGGCAAATTATTGCTGCCGTCGCCGGCCAGTACGGCAATGGCGGCGCCGGACATTTTGTAAAAGGAGCAGTTGTCTACAAGAATTTGAGATTCAGTTGCTGGATTGGTCTCTGCCGCTATCCCTTTGTCGCAATTGTAAAAATAAAAGTTTTGGATTACAATATTTTTGGCATCCCTGGCATGGAAAATAGCGCCAGGAGCCTTGTCTTTCAGAGAAACGATGGCGATACCTTCAACTCTTAGGACAATTTCACTGGGCAGTTCAACGGGTTTGACAAAAGTATAGATGCAATTGGGGAGGATTATTTCAGTTAAGCCGGTAAGCGTTTTACTTTCGGAGATCGCGGCATTGAGTCTGGATTCCATATCCCCTGAATAATTGGCGAGATTTAGTGTATTTTTTATTGGTTTACGCATCGTTTCAAGCTTTAGCGCATGAGAGGGGAAATTATCCATCTCGGCTTTGATTTCGGGAGGCAGCGGTTTATCGGTCAATTTCGCCATGAACCCCGGCATCTTAGGATTCAAATTAGTATTGCTGTCATTGAGCAAATAAATCAATTTATTGGGGTCGTTTTGGACATCTTCGACGGTAAATTTCTTTGCCATGCCGAGAATAGCGACCTCTTTTGAATTTGCCTCTTTGGAGTTTTGGACGTGAATAATATTGGGAATTTCCTCCATATAGTAAAGACTCTTTTCCCGGGAACCGGCGCTGGCAAATTCACTGCCGGCGGCAAAGAAAAAGCTGTTTTGATTGCCCCCGATTTTGCAGAAGTTGTGGACGGCGGCCCAACCGGCGCCATCGGTCAAGAGCTTGGAATTTCTGAAATTCACCCCGTATTGATTCGTGCAGTCCAGTTTTTTAATCCAGTATTGTTCTTTAATTTCGGGGTTATTGTGTGCCAGCCCTTCGACATTTTCGATCATGAGAGATCCCAGAGAAACAATGGCGGGACCATCCTGTTTGGCATTAGTCTCAATTTTTGAATTATCCAGCAACGCCCAGTCGGATGTGATGAAAAAGGACTTGGCGTTATTGATAAATTCGCATTGGGTGATGCGGAATAGGGTTGAAGTAAATTCAAAAGGACGATGGGCGTCTTCGTCAACCCATTTAAAAGTAGCTTTGCCATCATTGGCAATGGCTGCCTCACAGGGCTTTAGAACGGCCAAACGCGCGGCGTTACTGTTATCTTTGTACAAGGCATCTTCAACGGCAAAACTGGAGGCATTCTTGAAAATGCAGCGGCGCAAGGTCACGTGACCGCTGTCGATATTGTTGCTCCAAAACTTAAGCTGCCTTTTGCCGCCGTCAAAAGTCAGATCTTCAATCAGGTGTCGAAAAGAATTTTCAAAGTAAATGATATCCTTGGCGGGATTGCTCTGTTTGATAGTAGCTTTGTCGCCACGTACAATCAACATGCACAAAGTTCCAGGCGCATTGGGACGCGCAAGGATGGTGTCACTGATGAGGTAGGTTCCCGCCGGGAAAAAAACCTCTCCATAAGACATGTCGCAAGCGGTAGCTTTTTCAAAAGCCTTTTGAATGGCTAAAGTATCATCGGTTACGCCATCTCCAGTAGCGCCATAATCCTGAACATCAAAACTCGCAGCCCAAACAGCAGCGGTTCCCAGGAAGGAGGCAATGATCGTCAAAAAACACTTTTTCATAATTTACTCTTTTCTAAGTCCTCAATTTTTCTCTTAAATAAAACACTGCTTTAGCTAGAATGTTCCTTAATGTCAGGATTTTTTAGCTTTTTGCCAACAAATAACGACTGCAGGGATATCATCCTCTCACAATAAATGGTTAATCTGTGTTATAATGCCAGAAATTGGTGAATCGTGCATTGGCGTCATAGAGGATACCGTAGCCCCCGGCACATCTGCCGCTAATGGTGTTCCATTTGCTCTGACCGACGTTACCGCCAAGATATAATACATTCATTGAATTATTGTGACGAAAGTCGAGAGCATGACGAGAATCAGAATAATATGTATCAACTTCATATTCTCCACTACCTCCCGGGGTGAAAGGGCCGCTTTCCAGCATTATCATGGTTTCCGTTATATATCTGGTTTGGGAGATTTTACGCGCTGTTACTGAAGCATTCCATGTGCCCGGCCACAGATTGGCAAATTCAGCATTGTACCCATAACCCATTGATGGCGCATTTCCGGTTTTTCCATGCAGATCAACGATATATCCGGATTTAGTAACTGCTCCCAGGTCAACCAGTCGGGTATTTGAACCGCAGGAAAATACTTTGTTGTTTTTGACGTAGGGGTATAGTTGCGCAACCCATGCCCCAACGACATAAGACCCGTTATACGGAGAAACCTCAGCATTAGGAATAAAATCTCCATTATCGGTGACATAAAGAATCAGGGCGCTGCCAAGTTGTTTTAGATTACTGGTACAAGAAATCGCTTTCGCTTTCTCTCGAGCTTTATTCAACGCCGGCAGTAACAATGATGCCAAAATCGCGATGATGCTGATCACTACCAGGAGTTCAATGAGCGTAAAAATTTGTTTTCGTAGAATGTTCATTCCTGCCTCTCCATTTTAAATTTTATTTGTTTACTCATGAGCCTTTTCCCAAAAAAATTCCATTTATTTGTTAATAACTTTATTTTTAATCACAAAACTCATTTTTATGACTCGTTCTTTAAAAAAAAGACAACCTATTCTGCTTCAATCATAACCCTCCTTGCAATATTTTGCCAGTTTTATTCATAAGTTTATTACGCATAATAACTATATCTCCTATTTTGCGATTAATATTATCTCGCGAGCGGGAAGCGGGACAACCCCAAAAAATGATTAAAATGAAGTATAACTGCCTATCAGCGTAATTTTATATTTTCTATCAACCCCTCGTTTATTCTCAATCTCATACTGACTGTTTGCTGTCGACCAGTAGACATTGGTTGTGCTTGCAGATCCCGCAATGTTCGAAAAAACTCCCCACGGGTCTGAAATCTCCGCTGTGGCGTGATAAGTTCCTTTCAATGCAAAAATTGCGTTGAGCCCTTCTGAATCTGTCACAAACAGCGTCCCGCAGGCGCCAGTTCCTGCGATAGGGGCGACAGTATTGTTGGGGATATCTACTGTATACTCAGATATGGCGCCGCCCACTGTTACCCCGCGATCTCCGACGGTATTATTGATGTAAATGGCGTTTGGAGGCAATGGGCTGTTCGTTAATGATTTTGGAGTACCCAATAAGAGACGCTGACCGATCATGTTCACGGTCGAGCCTGTCTGCCAGAAACAGTTGTCCATATTGATACGACAAACTGTTGAGTCAACATCCAAAGCCACATTTGAAGTACCGACATGATAGACATTATTAAATGATACGTTCTGGCAATTTCTTAAATAGTACCCATTTCTATCAATGCCTCCATAACAATCCGAAATAGATACTTGATGCAACCCATAATGGTGATTAATATACACCATCCATGCATTCGCACTAGTCCCTTGTTCTGTCCGCACCCCTGAAAGAATCAATCCGTAAGAGCACATAGTCGTTGTTGTATCGTTCCAATATAAGCCATATGTTCCCAATACCCATGCGTTATAACCGATGAATTTACTATGTGTTAAGTTTACTCCGCTTTCAATCTCTACGCATGGATTGCCATTTGCCCCTAAATAAGTGTCCATGAAATCGAAATGATCAATACTTATTGAATTATTCGGATTCGGCGAAATAAGGATTGGCCTGTCTGCGTAGATGTTTATTCGGCTGATGCATCCCGTTTCTCTTCCTCGTACTCTAAGTCCAATGCTTCCATTCCCTCCCCAAAAATTGGAGCCATTAGCTGTAAGAGATCCTCCTACAACAATATCCTCAACCAAATACGTGGACGTGTCAATTAATTCGATAGCCGTCTTCGTATATGTCGTATCGGACGAGTAGAATGCCATATTTCTTACGCTCCCCTGGTATAGAACCGACGCACCGGCAGAAAACTTAAAACAGGTAGAGTTTGATGAAGGAGCAAACAGTATTTGCGTCGCATACACGCCGGCGCCAAGCAAATGCACACGGTTTTGAGAGACGGTAATTGTGCTGGTTACTTTGTAAATACCTGTAGGAAAATAAAGGGAACTATTTGCGCCTATTGTATTTATAGCATTTTGTATATTGCTTGTATCGTCGTGGACTCCGTTACCAACAGCGCCATAATCTTTGACACTTATAATGTCGCCGGTGGCGGCGGCAAGGCTGTAACTTAAAAATACCATAAAGAGCATTAAGACCGGAAGAAACGCTAAGTTTTTTTTGAATACAGGCTGCATCAGACGTAAATTTGATATAGTAATTCTCATAATGGTTTCCTTATGGTTAAAATTTTAATATTTCTAAAACGCTGAAATTCACATGTCAATAGTATTTATAGTTTATAGAGCGCCGCCTTTGTTTAATTTTTTGACATTCTAATAGTAACTTGCTTGAATTCCTTTTTTTAATAAATTTTTTTGATAAACTTCCAAAACCGTTCTCCTCAACTTATTAAAAAACAATAGCCGTCTTGCAACTCTTTTTATCCAGCACTGTTCCCCAGGCTTTTTCCGCCTGGTCAAGTTTGAACACCTGGGAAATGTAGTTATCTGTGTCTATCTTGCCGTCAATAAGGAGTTTGCACACTTCTTCGTGAACTGAGGCCTCAACCGGATCAATGCGCTGGAATACAGCTTTCTTTTTAAATGCATTCCAAAAATCCTTGTCCGCCATTCCGGGATAAACCGCATAGCTGTAAAAGCCTCCGCCAGGTTTTACGGAACAGTCCAGCAATTGCAGGACTGTTTCTGCGCTGCCAGTCGTATCCACCAGCGCATCAAATGAACGTCCGCGCGAGGAAATGTTGTCTATCAGGACGACCTGGTCGGTTGCGGTATTTTTTAGCGCAAAATCAAGCTGCCCCTTACGCCTTGCCGTAACGGTGACATGTTCCGCCCCGACCATCTTCAGAAATACCGCAAAAAGACATCCCGCAACACCCGCCCCGGCTACCAGAAAGGACCGGTTCTTAACAGGCGATATCTGCTTTACCGACGAAAAAATTTCCTTGAAGCAACTGATCATCATGCATTTATCGGGATCGAGTTCTTTCGGCAGTTTCTGCATATATTTGAAAAATCCGGGGACCTCCTCTTCTTTCATGATATCATCACCGGTCATGGCCTTAAAATCCTTGATCTTGCCGAATTCGGCAAATCCGCCCCAACCGGAGCCGATATTGCTGCTTACTTCGTCCGGATAGATAGCGTAAGGCCTGATCACCCAGTCTCCGCTTGAAAAATTTCTGACTTTGTCGCCAATGGACACCACCTGACCAAGAGACTCATGCCCAAGGACACACGGATAAGGAATGCCGAAATTGAAAGTTTTGTCCACAATATGCCGGTCGGTGCTGTTACAGAAAAGGCAGGACTTCATTTTGACGAGACAGTCGTATTCCCCGATCACCGGCATCGCGACATTTTCCACGCGAAGCGAACCGTCGCCAGGAGCAATAAGCGCTTTCATCATGAATTCCTCCAGTCAACCACCATCCCGACGATCGAACGGTCATTGTTACATATTTTGCTGAATCCTTCGCACGCTTCATCATATTCATAAACATGAGTGATGTTGCGTCCGATTTTGATCACGCCCCGGGCAATTCCGTCAAGAACCGCGCGTGCGGTTTCCTGATTTCCACATCCCATCGGAAAAAACGACATGGCCTCCCAATTATGGAAATGCGAATAATCCAAGGTTATTTCACCGGGATACCAGGAGAGGAAAATCATTCGCGCATGCATTCTCCGGATGAAGCGGGAAGTATTGCCTATCAAATTCTTATTTGCGGTGGCTTCCACCACAACAGTAGGCCATTGGCCGCCGGTAAGCCGTTCAATTTCTTTCTCTGCATCACAGTCCTTGGGGTCAATGACATCCTTGGTAACATAAGCCATTGAGAGCGCTTTGCGAATCGGGTCCGGTTCGACTGCGATTACCCTGGCTCCTCTTGCCGCCGCCCATTGTCCGGCAAACTGGCCAATCAGTCCCTGTCCGACAATCAATACGATGTCATGTTCAGTGATATTGGCCATGCCAATGGCATTTAAACCGACACATGGAAGGATGAAAAGAGAAGCATCTTTCATGTCGGTGCCTTTGGGGACAGGAACCAAACCGCTGACGGAAGCAACATGATGCGAACAATGTCCGCCCCAGATGCTGTTTATTTTGCCGGTAAAACGGGTTCCCATGTTCACAACGCGGTCTCCGGGTTTTAAATTGATAACGTCATCTGCGACCGCCTCCACCACGCCTGATGCCATGTAACCGGTAACCATAGGAAACGTTCCGTTATTGGTTCTCGCTCCGGTGAATAATGACGACTCAGTTCCGATGCTTACTCCGGAGTAATGAATTTTCACCAGAGCCTCACCCTTTCCCAACTCCGGCAGGCCGATTTCCTCCAGTGCGGGACAATTCGCTTTTCTAAAAACTATTGCTTTTGCTTTCATTATCCTAAATACACTCCGTTACTTACTTACTTACTTACTTACTTACTTACTTACTTACTTACTTACTTACTTACTTACTTACTTACTTACTTACTTACTTACTTACTTACTTACTTACTTACTTACTTACTTACTTACTTACTTACTTACTTTCATTATTTGAAATAGTTGTAATTACAACAATATTATAAGTGTTTGTTTACGGTCTTGCAATAGGATTAAATCTTAATTGGTAGCACATTATATGCATAATGAATGGATTGACAGAATAAACCCGGTTTTCAATCAGCAAGGGGCCGGCATCTGGGAAAAAGGCTATGTGGAAGTCAACAGATATCTGTACGATCATGAATTTATCTATTTCGCCGCGGGGACAACCAAGGTGGTGACGGAATGCAGTTCAAATGACTGCAGCGCAGGATATGCGACGATAATTCCGCCGGCATTGATGCATTGGTCGAAAGCCCTCACCGGAAACGTCATGAGATATTGCATCCATTTTGATTGGGAATATGGCAACCCTAAAATAATTCCGCCAATGTCATATGTCGGGAGAGATAAATTTAATGAGGCGCTTGCCAAAAGAACTCCGGCATGGCTTCCCGTGAAAATACCTCTCTTCACCATTATCGAAAAAGACCCTGGATTCTTCAAGGATGTTCAGGAGTTCTTTACTCTTTCCGAAACAGAAGAGAACGACAGATTGAAAAGAAAAATGCTTTTAAACAGAATTATATGCGCCACACTTTTATCCACGCTCAACTCCTCAACTCAAAAGACAAAATCCGGGAAATCGCTGCGTCTTGTCTCCCAGGCGAAAGAGTATATTGAACAAAATTACAAATCGGAGATTTCTGTCAAGGAAATCGCAAGAATTATGAATGTCACCCCTACGCATCTGTGCAGAATCATGCACAACAACATAGCAATGACGCCCCTTGAATATTTGAATGCTCTGCGTATTGGCGAAGCTAAAAGACTGATGGTGGAGACAACCATGAACATTTCTGAAATCGCATTTGGAGCCGGCTTCAAGGATCACAACTACTTTTCAAGACTGTTCCGTAAAAAAACAGGACGCTCTCCGACCGCTTTTATGTCTAAAATCACCTGCCGGGGATTGCTTGCAAATAACGCAGGGAAATGATACCACAATCAAATCCTCATTAAACCAATATCTGCCGTTCCGGCGGATGTATAACTGCTGCATTTATTTGTTTTATGCCTTTACTTAATCCGGTTTCGGGTGTAAAATTGTTACAATGTTTTCAGGCGCTGTTAAGGAGCCGTTCAAAAGTAAAGTTTACATTTTGAACAACTCCTAAAAAAATAACAGAGTATATTTGCATCGATCCAAACATTGAGGAAGCATGAGTGATTTTTCCAAAACTGTAATAACCGGAACCATCCTGTGTCTGTTTTTGGGCATGGGCTTCCAGGCGATGTCGGAAACTGCGGACCGCAAGGTTAAAGTAAATCTTACCGCAGTGCGCTGGAAGTTTCAGGAACCTTATTTGCTGCTCGCCGCCGGTTCGCCTGTTTTCCGGTTGTTTTACACGGAACAGGAAAGGCGGTCTTATGAACTTGCCTGCCGCGATTTTCAGGCGGAAAAGCTGGCGAAAGTTTTTAATGTTATCGGATTCAGCCGTGAACGACTGTTGCAGGTTTCACAAATAAATTTTACTCCGGAGCTTAGAGACGAACAGAAGAATGTCGAAATTTCAGCCGTCAATGTGAAGGAGCGCATCGTCAATATTCCGCTGTATTCTTTTTCCAATCCGCGGACAACCGCGAAAGAAGTGGTAAGGGGCATCGCTTTTATTGAATATAGCGAACCGAAGGAGCAGGCGCGGATTAATGGTTGGCTGGAAAAGTATTTGCGGCAATGCAATCAACTTGAACAGCGGCGTAACCGTCTTCTGCATGATTTTGATAAAGAGCTCCGGGTCAGTTCGCCGTCGCCGTCATTCAAACAGGAATTATTGAGTTACTTGTCAAGCCGTCAACATGAATTGGGAACTTTGATAGCATGCATGGCGGAATGGAAAAAGGTTTTGCCGCCTGAAATTGTGGACCGTTCCATGCACGGCATGGTTCAGCGCCAGGCGCGAATCGCGGAAATTGATAAAGCATATCGCAATAATTCGAATTCCCCGCTAAGCACGGCCGATCGCAAGTATCTTTTTGATGACCTGGTAGTCATGTCCTTCAGCAATGTCAGTTTCTACTGCAATGCCCTGGATATTATGAATTACTGCTATAAGGGAAATGATTATAATACGCTGTACGCCATGTGTATGGAACATTTTTTTTCCATGGATGCGGTCCGTTCCGGATTTACCTGGCCCGGCTACAATGCGTTCCGTCATGAATGGGTAGCCGCGGGGATGAATGCGGCAGCTTCAGCTCACCAGGTCAGTTCAAGTGATTTTGAGATTGTTTTCACGGATTTGCCCAAACCGGTTAATGAACTGTATAAATGTTATTTGATTGTCGGCATGAATTGAACGTTTGCATTTATCAATTTTACGCCTTTACTTAATCCGGTTTCGGGTGTAAAATTGCTGTAGTTTTTTTAGGAGGTTATTTATGAGAGAAAAAATATTACACGTTATTTTTATTGGCATACTGTTTTTAATTATTTCTCCGTTCCGCTTGAACGGAGCGGAAAGCGCATCCCCGCAGACAGATGAATACTACCCGCCGGTAAATGTCAAAGAATTTGAAGAGAACCTGAAACAGGACAAGAGTCTGCCGTTCAACAAAACCTGGATCGACTATATCAATCTGAAGAGATATAATAAAATCATTATTGCGGAAGTAGTTATTGGCAGAGGCGGACAGGATCAAAATAACGAATTGCAGAAAAGCAACATGCCGAAACTTTCCGACCAGGAAGAACAGGCCTTGAAAGATTTTGCCAAATATACCCGTGAAACGTTCCAGCGGGCGGTTCAGAATAATATTGATTTCGATCTGGTGGCGCAGCCCGGCTCGAAAACCCTGGTGTTGAAATTATATCTGGTCAATGTCATCACCGCGAAAACGCTGCTTGACGCCGCCAAACACGGTGTCAGGATGAGCGCTGACAGTCCGGCGGTTGCGATTGAAGGCGTTCTGGAAGATTCTCAGGACGGCAAAACCGTTCTTGTTTTTGCCGACCGGCAAAGCGCGAAGACCGAGTCTCCCGGAATAAATGAGTCTGTCGCATACGGCAGTCTCCGGCAAATCGTTGACGAATGGGCCGACCTGTTCGTTAAAGTGCTGAACTCGCAAAAAGGCGAAGTAATCAAACGACCGGGCGCGATTAAAATCATCAACCTCTGATACGGCTTTATTCTCCGGCTTTATCAAGAATATAACTGTCAATGATTTCGAAAAGCCCGCTTATTTCGGGATTTTCCGGCAGATGCTTCAATAATTCATAGTGATAGCCGCGTTCCAGATAAATCTGGAACGAACGCGGAAAATTCAGATCATAAACCCAGCCCAACTGCGCTATTTTAAAATCCGTAACCGTCCGCAAATCGCGCATTGCCACGTTCTCGCGGCGGCTTACGCTCCGGATGATCGGCTCGGAGATTGCCGGACTGTCCTCCAGATCAAGCGTAACCGTATCGTTCGTTTCCGGATGCCGGAAATAATCGATCATGATATGCATAATGTCCAGCTTGTCGGCATCCCGCACCACTTTTGACATCAACAGTTCCCGCCCTGAAACCTCTTCCGGGATCGCTCTGCGGTTATGGCAGGAAATGGCCGTCAGGATGTGTCCGGCATCCGCCGCGTCAAATCCGTCCAGAAAGTTCAGCTTTTTCAGCACCGCAATACCCAATTGTCCGTGATCTTCAGATTTCAGGTCAACAAATGTGCGATGCCGGGTGTACTGTTCAAACCGGCCGACATCGTGAAACAATCCGGCCACTTCCGCAAGAAAGCGGTCATGGTCAGAAATCTCCAGGGATTTCACGATTTCCGTGCATTCCCGCCGCACTCGCAGGCTATGTTCCCGCTTCAGAATAATATTGCGGTTGAACAACGGTTCCGCCGTAAGAAAGCGGTTGGCGTATTCAACAAAGCTGTTTTCCAGTTCAGCCAGTTTTCCGGCATAATCTCTCAATTTCATTCAACTGTCATCCCGTGATTTATTATATTTTATAGTGGTCATGATGTCCGCCGCTCCCTCACGCCTGGCGGCTTTCGCGCACTGCGCGCTTTGCCTTATATTGCGGGACAGGGAATTTCGACGATGCGCTTGATGCCGTCGCGATTCAATACCAGGCGGAATTTATGATATTCCTTCTGGTCGCCCATGCCGTATTTGAGAATAATATTGATGTGATAAGTGCACAGGCCCGGCACCATCTTGAAACTGCCGTCGCCGTCCGTAAAATACAACTGGCTTTCCGGGTTGTCCATTTTGTCCAGGAAATGCCGGATATTGAAGCGGATGATGTCGTGAATGCCGTCCACCTGGAAATCCGCATAAATCCGGCGGCATGCCGAAGAGTAAACTTTGATGTATTTTTTTGAGTAAATCACATTTTCGCCGACGTATCCGTTGTCCAGTTCGACGAAATAATCTTTATTGCGGATTTTGACTATTTCCGCCGGCAGATTCTTCTCCTTGAGAAAAGTGAAAGTTTCGCGGCAGAAACCGATTCTGGTCATGTTGGTCATCAATATGGTTTTGTAATCATACATATATTTTTTCAAAAATCCGACCATATAAATTTTTGACAGTTCTTTGAGCCGGTCTTTGAAGATATAGCTGACAACCAGCACAATGAACAGCGATAGCGTCAGATCGGAAAACACGCGCCGGGATAAAAACAGCATTCCCGTGGCAAACGCCATTGCCATGCCGGCCGCCAGCCCCATCATTATCTGTTCAACCATCCGCCCTTCGGTCTGGGTGAAAGTTTTCAGGAACAGGATGCTGCCCATGATTTTCTTTAGAATCCGCATCCGGTAAATAATCGCTTCGTTGCTGGAGTTTTCCCGCACCAGTGAAGGATAATGGCTTTCCTCGCGGTATTTGCTTTCACTTTTGATGACATCCGTGATTCTGACACAGAGTTCATCCTTGGCTTTAATTTCAACATCTTGCAGGAATTCCAGCAGTTTAAACAGCGACTTTTCGATCATTAAACTGATATATTCATCGGAAAAATTGTAAAAAGTGACTTGTTCCTGATTCAGATGCGGCACTTCGATTATCGGGCGCAGACTGCGGAACCCGGCGATAATTTTGGTGACGTTTTCCAGCAGCCGTTCGATCAGGGCATGTTTATCCGAAGACGTCTGGCAGGTTTCAATATAGTCCTCTTCGTCCCGCAGCGCGCTCTTCAGGATGGAACAGAGCATTTTCAACTGATACAGATAATCTTTGCCGGTTGCCGGATTGGAGGGATCTTCAGCCAGTGCGGCCATTTCCGCTTTCAGTCGATCCAGCGGGCCTTTTTCCTTGATGATGGACGCAAGCAGAAATACCGGAGTCTTGAACCGGATATATTTCTGCAGATCGCTGTAAAAATCATGTTTAGTGTAGGAATCCGCATTTACACCGAGATTATTGGGGATGAAAATAAAGGTTTCAACCAGATAGTCGGTTTCCGGCAGCTCCTTATTCAACGGGTAGGTATATTTGATCTCAAACTGATACCTGTCGTGAATCTTTATTTTTTCCTGCACGTTATTCATGCTAAAACTCCCGCTCAAAGCAAATTCCCTGAATATATGCCTAAAAGGGATGTCTGTCAATCTTTCGGAGCCGTAAAACAATAACCTTTACATCTTCGCGATTCTCCCGAATGCCTTTGTGTTTGCCGGCTCGTTACATACCTGAAGGTATGCGCCTTACCGGCAATTCACAAAATCACTTCGGGATATTTCGCGAAATTTGTCAAGTTTATTTCTTAACAGCTCCTGGGTCGAGCATGTTCCAGCGAATAAACGGCAAGTCCCCCAAGATATGAGCGGATAGGCGGGATCATCTATTTTGGGGGTCTTCTCTAGAATTTATGGGTAAAGAAACGAATATCCAATAACCAACAAAGAATATCCAACTGATGAAGGAAAGACGAAATACAAACAGAAACAAGCAGGAGCGACAGCGGTATTACCTTGAATGTTGGATATTCCGTGTTGGATATTGGACATTCAAATTATTTGACCGTTAAAAACGGACACAGTTATTTATAGAGGAAACGACCCGCGAATTCAGGAGAAGAGACTATTTTTTTATCAAAGTCTTGAACAGTTTGTCGCTGTTGCTATAATACAGATGGCGTTGATTCGCCTTTCGCAAATTGTCCGGATTGCAGGGTGAACGCCTCGAAAGTCAAAGGATTGTACAGGCGGGAGATCGCCATGAGAGCAGCGCCGCATGCCCCGATGGTATCATCACTCGTTGAAATGATGATTTCCGGAAGACCCTCTCCGGAATTCAGTCTTGCCTTCATGACCTGGTCTATCTTTTCTTTCATCAAAACCCGCGCCCCGTTGAAGTGTCCGTCAATCACGATGGCATCAGGTCGGATGAGCCTGAAAATATCGGCGACGGCGATTCCGAGATATTCGAACATTCCCTCAAGCGTGGATATGGCAAATGCATCCCCGGTCGCGGCCAGCAGGCAGAATCCCCTGGTGTCCATGGGAATGCCGGACGGACCGAGATCCCCTTTCTTCAGCGCCTGCTTGATTTTTTTAGACAGAATCCACCCGCTGATCAATGTCTCAAGACAGCCATGGTTTCCGCACCAGCACTTGCCGCCTTTCGGGTTGAGCGTAATGTGTCCCAAGTTTCCGGCGCTGACAGGGGAGAAGGAGAATATCTCCCGGTTGTGGATGATCCCTATTCCAATGCCGGCCCTGATTACGATGGCAACCATGTTGGCATATTGTTGAGCATCCCCATTGCTTATTTCGCCCAGGGCGAAGCAGTTACTGTTGTTCTCAACGAACACCGGAAGTGAAAATACCGAACTGATGATTTCCGCCAGCGGAACGTCCTTCCACTTTTTTATCCGCAAATAAGAAACGGCGTGTCCGCTGCGGATATTGAGGGTCCCCGGGACGCCGATTCCGATTCCCTGGATTTTGCTTTTGTCAACACCCCCGTTTTCGATCAACTCGCCGATGGCCGCATTAATGCTCTTGATGACTGTGTCCTTGTATAAAGAAGGCGGGAAAAGCCGGGTTATGGTCTTGACTGGACGGCCGGTAAAGTCTGTAGTGCAGGCGCAGAGCCCTTCCGCATTGAAATTCACCCCGATAAAATAAGCCGCATCAGGGTTCAGCCGGAGAATTATCGGAGGTCTCCCCGCGCTGTCGAAGGCAACCGGCGTTGCTGTCTTGTCCTCGACAATCACCCGGCTTTCCAGAAGCCGTTCGGTGATGTTTGTCACTGTGGCGGAGTTTAAATTGAATCGCTTCGCTATTTCATTGCGCGAAGTTTTTCCGCTTCTGCGAATGTAATCAATCAGGAATCCCTGTTTGTCAATTGTGCTCACTTTCATCGCCTTGTTCCCTTCTTTTGAATGCTCGCCTAATTACTGTCGCCATAGGATAGCGGTAAAAACTGCTCTCCTCAACCGGCAAGATTCAAAAAATTTCAATAATTTAAAATAACCTATGACATTAAAA
>CAIKZE010000037.1 GCA_903831825.1 uncultured Lentisphaeria bacterium
CATCGCCGCGCGCATTTTTCAAGTGCCGCAATTCGTTTGATATGAAGATTTTTAACAGTGATTAATGATGGGCGATAGAACAGATATCAGAGATATGTAGCCCATTAAAAGTGATTTTATTTACGGCTCGATCCTAAGCAGCAAATAATAAAAGTTTGAGACCATATGAAAAATAAAACAGTTAAAATCGGAGGTATTATACAAAAAAGTTAAGAGGACTTTTTGAAACTAAACTATTATAAATTTGAAAGAAAGGAGTTATGAGAGATGAGCAAGTATTTATTGGAACATAAACGAATAACATGCAATGACGAACAAGCGGAAAGCCGCGGAATGGAACGCTCTGTCCTCGGCGTGGTTGACGAGACGCGTCGGAAAAGTCGTAACACTTTTATGATTAGGAGTTTCACCTTGATTGAACTCCTGATTGTGATCGCTATCATTGCAATTTTGGCATCAATGTTGCTGCCGGCATTGAACCAAGCCAGAAAAACCGCAAAAAAAATCCAGTGCATAAATAACCTGAAGCAAGTAGGCTTTGGGATTATCAATTACAGTGACACTTACAATGATTGGCTGCCCGTGCGCCGTTTTCAAATTCCGGGAATGTCTTCACTCACCAATTGGGACAAAAATCTCTTCCTGCTCGGGATGGTAAACGGCCAGAGGAATCAGGTTTTTGATGTCCTGGGTAACGCAAGAGTTTTTCTTTGTCCGGATTCAGAGATAGATCGAGATCCCGCCACCCTTTATACCTATGCCATCAATTACCGGTTGTCAACGGAAGCTACCCCGTACAAACGCGGTCAAATCACTGCTCCTTCAGAAAAAATGCAAATGATTGATGCAACGAATTACAACATTTACGAAAGCGCAGCTCAATACATGTATCTTTCCACGATCCGTCATCAGGGCGGCGCCAATGTACTTTATGTGGATGGTCACGTAAGCTGGCTGCCAAGAGGCAAGATCCCCTGGACTGGCGGACCGAATTCCGGGATGCCGCCTGTTCCCAGATTCTGGTATTGGAATTCCTGATATTTTCAAATCATTTTAATGACCTTATAACGCCAGACCGACATGATGATGGAAGGCACAATTATTCATTAGTTGGCAGAATATTCAGGTATCAAGACAAGAAGTAAAATCGGATTGTGCCGCAATTATTTAAAGAATATAACATTCAATCATGGAGATCTGAAATGTCGAAGTTGGTTAAATATTTGTCTCTTGCCGCACTGGCTTGCGGATTCGTGATGGCTGCTGCGCATGCCGGAACCGAGTCTGCAAATCCAGTCAGTGCGGATATCACCCGCAAGTCTTTGTCGGCTGTTCCTTTGCGTATTATTGCCCGTGAAGATGCCGATCCTCTTGTCAAGCATGAATTGGCGTCGAAACTGGTCAGCGTCAGCGATATTAACGTTGAAACTCCGGCTAAGGGCAGATTCTACAACCTTTCCATCAAGCCCGGAGGAATTGGCTATCCGGGGGCGACTGTTAACTTCGATAAGCCCGTTGACTTTTCCAAATACGAGGTACTGAAGTTGTGGTTGCAGGTCAATTATCCGACCTCCTATATGGAGCTCATCATAAACGGAGCGGACAAGGCCACGCAATCTTTTGAACTGCTGCCGGACGGGTATGTCGGCAGGGGTACTTTCAGAATGAATCCCGGGAAGTGGTATGCGGTGTATGTGCCTTACAAGGCTGATCACGGATGGGTGAGATTCGGCGAGAAAATGAACCACGCCGCGGTAAATGGGATTACGCTTCTTACTTGTGCCAGTTATCTTCGCGAATCAGTCCCGGTTTACAACTACAGTTTCGGCGGAATGGAACTGCTGACAAAACAGGAAGCGGACGCGGAATTTCTAGCGGAAAAGATGCGGGAAGCGCCAGTCAGCGGAGCCAGACTGCCAAGTCCGGACGGGGTGGCGGTCTGGACCAGTGATCCATGTGAGAAAATTTACTCGCAGACTTCTCTGCCGGCGCCTGAGAATATCCGGAAATCCCTTTGCGCTGAGGGCGCGGGAGGCGAGTATGTGCCCCTGATTTGCAGCTTGAGGCCGGACAAGGATTTGGACATAACCTCAATCAGCGCGAGCGCGCTTGTGTCAAAACAAGGCAGCATCCCATCCGCGTCGCTGGTTGTCCGATATATTGACTACGTCAACGGAATGTTCGAGAGCATTCCTGACCCTCTGCCGCTCGCGGAAGGTAAACGAATACACGCACCGGCAGACAGCAACACAACGATCTGGGTAACCTGCGCGATACCGGAAGGAACCAAAGCCGGCGAGTATAGCGGGAGCCTGAATATCGGCTTCTCAAACGGCACACATATTGAAGTGCCTGCGGCGCTTGAGGTTTACGGCTTCAATCTGTCTCGAAAAACCCACTTGAAGACCCTCTACTCGATCCATCATTTCTTTGGCGGTCCCTTATATAACTTTGACGGGGTCAAATATTTTGTGGATAGAGCCAAACGTTATTGGGGCCGGGAGCTGCCCAAGTTCAGCCCTGAATACCGCGAATGCGTGGAGAACATACTCCGGGATTATGGCACGCACAGAATCACGCCGAGTGATTTGTCTCACGAACAATACCGCTATCTGAGCCAGGCCAGTCGCAATAAACTGATAGATGAGTATCATTTTGACCCGCCGTTTGTGGTTTACAACGTGGCGGGCAATAGATACCGCCCGGCGGCGCCGGTCACCCCGGAGAAGCTGGAAAAGATCAATGATTCATTAAAAAAATGGGCAGACGTGCTTAAAGCCAATGGCTATGCGGACCGGGCCTGCATAAAGATTTCCGACGAACCGCGGACTGAAGATCAAATCAAATGGACTATCCTGGCGGCGGAGCAGGTCAAGAAGACCATCCCGGAAATCCAGAGTTTTTACGCCGGCAATACCAGCAGGATACTGGACGGGCTGGTAGGGAAAATCAATACTTACTGCATGTTATGGAATTTCTTCGATTTTACCGGCAAACAGGCGAAGGAAAGGCTTGCCGCGGGGGATAAACTGTGGGCGTATGCGGCCGAATATCAAAAAAATTGCGCATATGATCCGCTTGTTTTGAGAACCAACTACTGGTTGTATTGGAAGTGGGGAATCTCCGGGGTTCACTATTCCCATGACGCTCATTCCGCATTTCTTACGTATCCCAATGACACCTATCCGCATTCGGACGGACTGAAACAGATTCCTTCCGTGCGGTTCGAGATGATCAGGCTGGGAATGCAGGACTACGAATATCTTTGGATGCTGGACGATCTGGTCCGGCGCACCGGCTGTACCGACAAATCCATTACCGGCCTGCTGACAGTGCCGGATACTATTGCCAGGAACGAATGGGAATCCACCGCTGATCCGAAAAAATTATCGGATTACCGCCGGCAGATTGCCAAAGCCATCGAAACACTGAGCAAAACCTCACCGGCGGCTGTAAAATAAATTTAAAGGATGTTATATGAAAACTTATGCAATTTGCGGAATCAGTAATCGTGCGGTAGGACAATTTATCCTGCCGCTTGCCGGCAATTCCAAACTACCGGAATACGGCGATTTTTCCCAATATGGCAAAGTCGTTGCGATTCTGGACGCCGACAGGGAAAGAGTGGAAACATTCAACCGGAATCAAGGAACCAGTTTTCCCTTTTTTGCCCCGCACGAATTTGACAAGATGATTGCCGAAACCAATCCGGATGTGATTATCGTAACTTGCCATGATGTAATGCATGCGGAGTACATTATCCGGGGACTGCAATATGACCGCGACGTTATTACCGAAAAACCAATGGTCATCAGCGGACGGCAGGCTCAGGCGGTGATGGATGCGGAAAAAAAGAGCAAAGGCTCCGTGCGCGTTGCTTTTAACTATCGTTATATGCCGGCGCACAAGCGCATTAAACGTATGATTCTTGACGGCATGCTCGGCAAAATAACTAACGTGGAATTCAATTACATGCTGGATACCTATCATGGCGCCAGTTATTTCTGGCGATGGAACCGCGACCGGGAACAGTCAGGAGGACTCACGATAACTAAAGCCTGCCATCATTTTGACCTGGTTAACTGGTGGCTTAATGATCTTCCGGAAAGCGTATTCGCTTTTGGCGCACGCAATTATTTCGGGCCGGGCGGAGCTTATGATCCGAACCCGAAAAACGGAAAATTACCGGCAGCGGAACAAAAAGCCGCTTGCCCCTACTGGCAGCGCTGGAATGAACGGGGATTGCAGGCCCCTCAGGACGACCATTTAAAAGCGCATCAGGCGGCGTTCAGCCTGCCGACAAAAGTACAATATCCGAATGAAATTTACATCTATGACCAGGATATCAAAATCGAAGACACCTATTCGGCGGTAGTGCGCTACCGGAACGGCGCCAGTATGGCTTATTCGCTCAACGCCTCCGCCCCGTGGGAAGGTTATAATCTGGCGATCAACGGCACGAAGGGGCGGATTGAAACCACTCACTACACGGCGCCGTCACGTTGTCCGTTCCCGGTGTCCGACCGCCAGACGATTACCTGGCTGCCGTTGTTCGGAGAACGCCAGATATTGGATACCAGGCATGTGGAAGGCGGCCACGGCGGCGGCGACCAGGTCATGAAGTGGGATATGTTCGTGTCACCCTCGAAAGAATCTGAGGAATTGGAAATTTATGCAGGCTCTGAAGCCGGCGCTCATGCGGTGGCGGTTGGCGAAGCTGTTTGGCGTTCAGTCGCCGAGAAGCGTCAAATAGAAATAAAAAGTCTTTTCAATACCTGAGTATTTAAATAAAAAACGGGAGTAAGGCGCAAGGTAAAATTGAATAGATGAAGATTGAAAATAACATTTTCCCCGGGAAAATTAATTTTATAAAAACCACAGAAACACAAGGCTGATTATGTCATTCAGAAATTTAAGTCCGCAGCGGATGTTTATCGAAATGGCCGCTGAACATGTGCCGCAGTACGCGTTTAACGCTAAAACTGATTTTGCGAAATGGAAAAAAGAGGCGTTGCCCAAGGTACTCGCCACCCTCGGCGACAATCCGGAACGAGTACCGTTGAACCCGCAACTGCTGGCGGAATGGGAACATGACGGCTTGACCAAACAGAGATGGCTGATTGATGTTTCAAAACATATCTCGGCAACACTGGTGATTGCGTTTCCGGGAAAAATGAAAAAGAATCAAAAATATCCGGCGATCCTTTGCTGTCACGGCCACGGAAAATACGGCAAGGAGCCGGTGATGGGCAACGATTCTTCTCCGGAACTTCAGGCCATGATCAAGCTGAATAATTACAACTACGGGCATCAGATGGCAAAAGCCGGGTTCATTACTTACTCCATTGACTGGATCGGATTCGGGGAGCGAAATGACAGCAACAAACCGAATCATTCGCAGGCGAACTACGGACGCGACTGGTGCAACCTCTATTATTTGCACGCCACCATGTTCGGCATGACCTCGTTGTCGATTAATGTCACGCACGGCAAAGCTGCCACCGATTTTATTTGCACACTTCCTCAGGTTGATTCCGATAAACTCGGGACAATGGGGCTCAGCGGCGGCGGCACCATGACCTTGTGGATGAGCCTTTGTGACGAGCGCTTCAAGGCGACGGAAATCATCTGCTACAGCGACTTGTGGGAGCATTTCGGCATCCGCAACATCAACTACTGCGGCATGCAGGTTGCTCCAGGACTTTACAAACTGGTCGATGTGCCGGAACTCCAGGGACTGCTTGCCCCGCGCCCGTTGCTGATAGATATCGGGGCCTACGATTCATGCTTCGGGGTGGATACCGCAATGGCATGTTTTAAAAGGCTCGAAAGAATTTACGCAGCGGCCAAAGTTTCAAAAAAACTCCAGTTGGATCTGTTCCCCGGAGAACACGGCTGGGGCGGCAACAAGTCAGTAAAATTCTTCAAGCAATATCTCGGCTGATCTCGTCTGTCGGGACAAAGTAACCCAAGCTTCCAGCTTGGAGAAAAACGCAAGCAAGATGCTTGCGATACTCTATCAGCAGCCTCGGGAGAGGCGTTCGGCCAACCCTGCCGGCAGTCCGGCTTTGCGGATTTTTTCTTGAGTGGCGGCGACGTCGTATTCGACTCTGACCGGAGTAACTTTCCGGGTACTGGAATCATAAACTACCGAGGAACTGCGCCAGTCGGAGTCGCGGGGCTGTCCGACCGCGCCCGGATTGACCAGATATTTGACATCGGCTTCGGCAAGTTCTTTCTCTTTCAGCATTTCCATGACGATGCCGCCTTTGCGGTAAGTGAATATCAGCGGGATGTGGATATGGCCGCAGAACGCAATATCGGTTTCCTGGAGATAAAAATGAAAAAGCGCGGTTTTCTGGTCCAGAACATACGGCCAGTATTCACCGTCCATCGTTTCCATTGAGGCATGAACAAACTGTAAATTATCCAATTTTACCGTATATGGCAGTTCCCGCAGCCAGTCAAGCTGGTCTTTCCGCAGCATGGTTCTGGTCCACAGGATTGACGAGCGGGCATAATCCTGGACATCCCAGCCTTTGCCGTCGGATGCGTCAGCCGTGTATTCGTCGTGATTTCCCTTGAGTGACAGGATGTTATGCTTCCGGGTAAAATCAATGCATTCGGACGGGGAGGGGCCGTAACCGACGACATCCCCGAGCGAAATAATCTTATCACAATTGCATTCAAGCAACCCATCATAAGAGGCTGTCAACGCTTCTATATTACTATGTATATCGCTAATTATTCCATATCGCATAACTGATTCACATCAACCCGATCCGTAAAATTATTAATTTAAAACATTACATAATTTAGATTATAAACCTTAAAGCCGAAATATTCCACTATGCAAAAAGCATTTTTGGACTGTTGAGCAGAAGATATGGGGAAAAAACATTAATTGTCTGGGATTCACTAGAATTTATGGGTTAAAAAAGACGAATATCCAATATCCCGTCCCGCAAGGCGGGATCCCGCGAAGCGGGAAATATCCAGCAGATGAATGAAAGGCAAAATACAAAAAGCCGAATATATCCTCGCACGAAGGCACGGAGAAAATAACAATGAAATTTGAGCATGTTTCAAAAAGGTAGTTGACACTTTTATGTCATAACGTTCTGATAAAATAAAGTAAAACCGTCAAAACAAGCTCCGGCGGAGCGATACATATTGTAGCGCCGGACTTTAGTCCGGTGAACAATGATAATTAAAATTTGGAGTTCCATAGGAACGAAACATATAAGGAAGGATTGATATGATTCGAGCCTCCGGCTCTCAAATGGTGTGAGGGGGACTCCGGGGCATTCAATCCCCCAAAATCCCGGAGGGATGGCAAGATTATAGCAAAATCATAAAAAATAAATAAAACCCCGAAGCGGGTGAAATAGTAGGGCGGAGTCGCCGAACCCGCCTCCCGGATTTGAGCCAGTTTCGGCGAAACTGGCATACTGAATTTCTGCATCTCAAAAAGTGTCAACTATCTCTAAACCTTTTTGAAACATGCCTAAAAAAGCCGAATATCCAATATCGAACAAGGAATATCCAACAGATGAAGGAAAGGCAAAATAAAAAAAGCAATTATTTATACAGAAACGACCGACGAATTCAGGAGAAGAGGCACTTGTTTGATGATGCGGAGAATTATTGCTCAATATCCTGAGACAATCCGGGATCAGCCTGGATATTTTTCACAATGTGGTCATAGAGCGCCCACCGTTCCTCTTCTGAAAGCATCCGGATTTTTCCCAGGAGATGTTTTCCGGCGCGGTCGAAGCCGCGGCAGAGGCAGATGTCATCGTTTTCCGAACCGGCGATATCCATCAGCGCTTCATCCAGCACGGCGACAGAAACCCCGAACGCCTGGGCAAACTTGATAACTTTGTCCAGCTTGGGATTTTCTTTCCCGCTTTCATAGTCAGAAATCTGCCCCTGAGGGATTCCGGTTTTTTTCTCAAGTATCTTTTGGGTCCAGTTATTCAACTTCCGCAGTTTCTTGATTTTAGCGCCAATGTCTGACATACTTAATCTTCTCCCGCTTTAGCTATATCCCCATTTATATTAATATTATACACATAAAAGGCAAAAAAGGCAATATAGATAAATCTTTTTTGTAAAAAACAGTTATTTTTCATAGGAATGGAAGGGTAATGACTGCTGGAAATAGGGTATTCCTGGAATTTACGGGTAAAAAACGAATATCCAATACCCAACAAGGAATATCCAACTGATGAAGGAAAGGCAGAATACATGAAGGCAATCAATGCCAAAGTAACCCAAGCTTCCAGCTTGGAGAAAATCGCAAGCAGGATGCTTGCGGTACTCTGCCGGGAAAAAGTAATAGCAGCCCCAAAATTACTTCGGGATATTTCGCGAAACTTGTCAAGTTTATTTCTTAACAACACCTAAACGAAGTTGATTTTTATTTTGCGGACACTTAAATTACACAATCCGGGAAAACCGGAACTGTTCGTGAAAATCATAAATTCCTAATATTCGGTTTATTTTGGGTAAAGGGCCTGTTATGAAAAAAGTGAAAGCAACGAAAGAAATGCCTCCGGTAATGATTCTCTGCGGGGGGATGGGCTCACGGCTCCGGGACGTGACCGAACTGCTGCCAAAGCCGATGGTACCAATCGGCACACAGCCCATTGTCTGGCACATTATGAAGATTTACGCTGCATTCGGGGTGAAAAGATTCATTCTTTGCCTGGGGTACAAGCGTGAATGTTTTATTGATTATTTTCTGAATTATCACGCTTATGCCACCGATATCACCGTTTCTCTCGGCCAGCACGGCAAAATCACTTACCAGAATCATTCAGGAGAGGAAGAATGGGAAGTGACGCTGGCGAATACCGGTTTGGAGACCATGACCGGCGGGCGGGTCGTCCGCGCCGGCAAATATCTCCGGGAGGACGACGAAGATTTTTTCCTGACTTACGGCGATGCGGTGGCAAATATAGATATCCAGACCTTGTATAAAGCCCATTTGAAACATGGCCGGCTGTTGACGCTTACGGCAGTCCACCAGGCCGGCCGGTTCGGCGAAATAGAATTGGACGGCAACCGGATTAACCGGTTTAACGAGAAACCGCCGAACGAAGGTTATGTCAACGGCGGCTTCATGGTTTTGAAAAAAGATTTTATCAAGCGCTATATTTCCGGACAGGAGGATGTTTTTTTTGAAAATACCCCCATGATGAACGCCACCGCCGACCATCAGGCGGAAGCTTACAAGCATGAAGGTTTCTGGCAATGCATGGATACGCCCCGCGAGCATCATTTGCTTAATGCGCTGTGGCAGGCGGGCAATGCCCCGTGGACGGAGGCATGGTAAATGTTCGGCAATATTTATTGCGGGAAAAGAGTACTGGTGACCGGACATACCGGCTTCAAGGGGTCATGGCTGGCGCTATGGCTGAAGAAGCTCGGCGCTGAAGTCGCAGGTTATGCCCTGCCTCCTCCGACAACTCCCAGTCACTATGATTTGATCTCACCGGACATAAATTCCGTCAACGGCTGCATTCTTGATCCCGACCGGCTGGAACGGGTATTTATTGATTTTTCCCCGGAGATAGTTTTTCATCTGGCGGCGCAGCCGCTGGTCAGATTATCATATACCCAGCCGAAGGAAACGTTTGAAACCAATGTCATGGGTACCGTCAATGTGCTTGACGCCTGTCGCCGTTGCAGTTCAGTGCGGGCGATCGTCAATATTACCAGCGACAAATGTTATGAAAACCGCGAGTGGGTGTGGGGTTACCGCGAAAATGACGCGATGGGCGGCTATGATCCGTACAGCGCCTCCAAAGGCTGCGCCGAACTGGTTGCCTCCTCCTATAGGAATTCATTTTTTGCTCCGGCTGAATACGGACGCAAGCATCATACGCTGCTGGCCAGTTGCCGTGCCGGCAATGTTATCGGCGGCGGCGACTGGGCGGCCGACCGGCTGATTCCGGATATCATGAAAGCCGCCGCCCAGGGCAAAGCCGTGGAAATCCGCAATCCTCATGCCGTGCGCCCCTGGCAGCATGTGCTGGAGCCGCTCAGCGGCTATCTGCAGCTTGGTCAGAAATTGCTGGAAGGCAAACCGGAATTTTCCGGCCCCTGGAATTTCGGGCCGGCTGACGCCGAAGTTATTGCGGTCCGCGAAGTGGCGGAGAAAATGAAACTGGCCTGGCCTGACGTGAATTACTCTGTGCCCGGCGGCACGGAGCAGCCGCATGAAGCCGGACTGCTTAAGCTGGACTGTTCCAAGGCCGCGACGTTCCTGAAGTGGCATGGAGCCTGGGACGGCGCGACGACGTTTGCCCGTACCGCCAACTGGTACCGGATGTTTTATGAAAACAATGCGATTCTTTCTGATGAAGACATCGAACTTTATATTAAAGCCGCGGAAGGGCAGCATCTCGAATGGACAAAGTAGCGAAAGCGGAAAAACTGAAGCAAAGCATTCTGGAACAGGTAAAGGAATATTACCATCTGGCACATGACACTTCCGGCAGAGAATTCATCCCGGGCAAATCAAAAGTCAACTACGGCGGACGGGTGTTTGACGAACATGAAATGGTCAATCTGGTGGATTCCAGCCTGGAGTTCTGGCTTACCTACGGGCGTTACTCACGGGAATTCGAACAGCGGCTGTCGGAATATCTGGGCATTGAGTTTGCGCTGCTGGTGAATTCCGGTTCTTCCGCCAATCTGCTGGCATTTATGGCATTGACTTCCCCGCGGCTGGGCGAACGCAGAATCTGTCGGGGGGATGAAGTTATTACTGTCGCCGCGGGCTTTCCGACAACTGTTGCTCCAATCATCCAGTACGGCGCGGTCCCGGTTTTTGTTGATGTGGAGACGGATACCGCCAATGTTGACGTCAAATACCTGAAAACGGCGCTTTCGCCGATGACTAAAGCCGTGATGCTGGCGCATACGCTCGGCAATCCGTTCAATATCAATGTTGTCAAAGAATTCTGCGGAGAAAACGGTTTATGGCTGATAGAGGACAATTGCGATGCGCTCGGTTCGCGTTACGACGATGCGTTCACAGGCACATTCGGCGATATCGGCACTTCCAGTTTTTATCCGCCGCACCACATGACAATGGGCGAGGGCGGAGCAGTTTATACCGATGACCCGCTGTTGAATAAAATCATGCTTTCCATGCGCGACTGGGGCCGTGACTGCTGGTGTAAAAGCGGCAAAGACGACACTTGCAACAACCGTTTTGCCAGACAGTACGGAACCCTGCCTTTCGGTTACGATCATAAATATGTGTACAGTCATTTCGGCTATAATCTGAAAGTTTCGGATATGCAGGCGGCTGTCGGCTGCGCCCAGCTTGAGAAAATCCCGGATTTTGTTGAAAAACGCAAACACAATTTCCGGAGGCTGTTCGACGGGCTCAAAGCGTTCGATCAGTATTTTATTCTGCCTCGCGCATTGCCGGAAAGCGATGCGTCATGGTTCGGATTTCTGATTACGCTGCGGGACGGAATCGGTTTCAACCGCAACGAAATTGTTGAATATCTCGAAAAAAACAAGATACAAACGAGGAATCTTTTCGCCGGCAACTTGACCCGGCATCCATGTTTTGATATACTAAAGGCAGGCAAGGATTTCCGGATATCCGGCAAACTGGATAATACGGACAAGATAATGAAAGACAGTTTCTGGATCGGGTTGTATCCTGGTATGAGCAATGAAATGCTGGATTACATGATTCTTAAAATCAGCGATTTTCTTAATCAGGGAGGCAATACTTGGAAGGGGGCATAGTTTCCGCAGCCGCAATGCGACTGCAAGCATAAATTAGTCAATTGGCTCAATATATTAAAATCAAGGGTGGAAAAATGGCAGTTAAAAATGTTTTTATCACGGCCGAGATAGGGATAAATCATAATGGGGATATGAACATTACCAAGCGGCTGATTGACGTGGCGGTAATCGCCGGATGCAGCGCCGTAAAGTTTCAAAAGCGCACGATTGATAAGGTCTATACCCGCGAATTTCTTGATACCGCGCGCCAAAGTCCCTGGGGCGCGACCCAGCGCGCGCAAAAAGAAGGTCTTGAGTTCGGCAAGGCGCAGTACGATGAAATAGACCGCTATTGCAAAGAGCGCAATATCGACTGGTTCGCCTCCGCCTGGGATGCGGACGCCCAGAAATTCATGCGGCAGTACAACCTTAAGTACAATAAAGTGGCATCGCCGGTACTGACGAATATGTCCATTCTTGAAGCCGTCGCGGAAGAAGGCAGATATACTTATATTGCAACCGGCATGAGCACCTGGGAGGAAATCGACGCCGCGGTGGAGGTTTTCCGGAAACACAAATGTCCGTTTGAACTGCTGCATTGCGTTTCCGTCTATCCGATGGAACCACATGAAGCCAATCTGATGCTGATTCCAGAATTGCGCAAACGCTACGGCTGCGACATCGGCTATTCCAGCCATGAACTGGGTAATATCGCCACGCTGGGCGCGGTGGCGCTGGGCGCGGTTTCGGTTGAACGGCATATTACGCTTGACCGGAAAATGTACGGTTCCGATCAAAGTTCGTCAGTGGAACCGGCGGAACTGATAAACATCGTCAAAGAAATACGCACGATGGAAAGTTCCCTTGGCACCGGATTGCGCACATTTACCGAACGTGAACTGGCAACCCGGAAAAAAATGCGCGGTTGAGAACTGTTATCCGCCCGCATTTTTTGCCGTTATAAAATTACAAAACCTTGCGCTTCGGAAAAACAAGAATATTGTAAACCGGAAAAGCATTTAAACAAAACTATTTACAGTGTGCCGGATATGATAAAACTTTCAGATTATGTGATGAAATTTTTAGTGTCGAAAGGAGTCAGGCAGACCTTTATGCTGCCTGGCGGCGGCGCTATGCATCTTGACGACTCGCTCGGACGGAATCCAGATTTGAATTATGTGTGTTTTCTGCATGAGCAGGCGCTGGCAGTCGCGGCGGAGGCTTATGGTCAGCATACTAACACCCCGGGCGTCGGAATTGTCACGTCGGGGCCGGGCGGCACCAATACGGTGACCGGCGTCGCTGCCGCTTATATCGATTCCACCCCTTGTTTTTTCATATCCGGCCAGGCGAAACGCGCTGACTTGAAAATAAACACCGGGGTGCGGCAGATGGGCTCCCAGGAAGTGGATATTGTTTCAATCGTTTCCCCCATTACCAAGTATGCCGCGATGGTGCTTGAACCCGCTGAAATACGTTATCATCTGGAAAGAGCATGGTATTGCGCCACTACCGGACGCATGGGGCCGGTATGGCTTGACATCCCGCTTGACGTACAGGCGGCAACGATTGATGAATCCGCGCTTCGCGGTTATACTCCGGACCCGGCCCCGTCCGCGGGAAACATAATTTCATCAGCGGCAAACCAGATTATCAGTATGTTGAACTCCTCAAAGCGTCCGCTTATTCTCGTCGGCAACGGCGTCAAATTATCCGGAGCCAAGGATGAATTGTACCGGTTTGCGGAGAAAAACTCCATTCCGGTGCTGCTCACCTGGAAAACGATAGATATGTTTGATTACAACCATCCGCTCAATTTCGGCAGTCCGGGATTGATGGGGAACCGGGCGGCTAATTTCATTGTTCAGAATTGCGATTTTCTGCTGATTATGGGAAGCCGTCTGGACACCAGCATCACCGCGTTCAACAGCGCGGATTTCGGACGCAATGCCCAAAAAGTTATGGTGGACATTGATGAAGCGGAAATCCGCAAGATAAAGAACATTACTTTGCCGGTAGCGGCCGACGTAAAGCAGATGCTGTTGGAACTGAATTCGAAACAGAATGAACTTTCGCCTTCCGGCAACAGCGGCTGGCTGGCGTACTGTGCCGGACTTAAAGCCAAATATCCGGTCGTGCTTGACGAATACCGCAAATGCAAAGACGGAGTTAACCTTTATGTATTCACGGATGAACTGTTCAAGCAGCTTACCGCGGAAGATGTAATTGCCCCGGAAAGTTCCGGCGCCGCGGGCGAAGTGACCTATCAGGCGATGCGCGTGAAACTGGGACAGAAAATCAAGAATGCGGCAGGCTTGGGCTCGATGGGGTTTGGTCTGCCGTATTCAATTGGCGCATGTATCGCCAATGACCGCAAACGGACGATATTAATCAACGGCGACGGCGCGTTTCAGCTTAATATTCAGGAACTGGAAACTGTTGTGCGGCTGAAGTTGCCGATAAAAATGTTTATCTGGGATAACAATGGTTACGGCAGCATTATGGCAACCCAGCGCAACATGTTCGGCGGTTTTTATGTCGGTTCAGATCCCTCCAGCGGACTGACGCTGCCGGATGTATGCGCCGTCGCGAAAGCCTATGGAATCCGGACAGAAACCGTTGAAAACCATGAAACGCTGGAAAGTACGATAGCACGGGTACTCGCGGGAAAAGATCCGGTACTTTGCCGGATACGCGTCACGCCTTCGCAATTTACTGCTCCGCGCGTGCAGGCGATTAAGCTGCCGGACGGCAATATGATGTCTAAGCCGCTTGAAGACATGTGGCCTTATCTGGATGAAGCGGAAGTGCAAAATAATATGAAAGGGGTCTGACCTTTGACGATAAAACTGGTTTTATTAGACATAGACGGCGTATTGACTGACGGCAAGGTCTCGGTGGACTCCAACGGCAATGAGTCGAAAACGATTGATTTTAAGGATATTGACGCGGTGTTTGAATTGAAACGCCGGGGCTATAAAGTAGGACTGATTACCGGTGAGGCAACTCCGATTACGCTGTTTTTCAACGCTCGCTTCAAACCGGATTTTTTCTATAACGGATGCAAAAACAAACCGGCGGCAATTGATGAAATTTTGGAAAAAACCGGATTCGCGCTTGAGGAAGTCTGTTTCGTCGGCGACGGCAAGTACGATATCCCCGCGATTAAACTGGTCGGCTTGTCGGCATGTCCGTCAAATGCGATTCCAGAAGTCAAGGAACTTGCAACAGTTCACTTGACGGCACGCGGCGGCGACGGATGCGTCTGGGAATTGTTGGAATGGATTATAAACAGGGAGAAGTAAAGAAAAGGGCGCTTTCGCACCAAAAGAAGAAAATTCATAAGAAAATTCAGGGACAAACGAAATCAGCGAAATATGGACAAATCAGCGGTGACATCTATTACCCACTCATTTTAAGAAAGAGCCATTTTCCATTTTTTACCTTTTAAATGGAGTTGTACTACAGACGTTGAATTAACTTGCAGGAGAACGAGGTCATTTTTTCTCCGAATTCGGAAAATCCATTAGCGTTTCCTGGTGCAATGAGGAAAAATATAGCACACACTATATAGATAAAATTAATCTGCTTTTGAGTGAATGGAAGAGAAGTAGTATTTTCCCGATTGGATAATATAAGAAATAGCAGTACAATATTGACCGAAAAAAATGATGCAATCCAGCGATTATAATCATTGCCGATAAATAGAAAAATATTGGTTAATGGGGAAAGAAACAATATTTTTCTTTGTAAAGTGTTATTTCCCTTAATTATTCCCGCATATGCAGGTTTCCAAAATAAACATAGAACAATGAGGCCAAGAATTGCGAAAGGAATAGAATATAAAATTTGAAAAAACAAATGGAATGTAAAATATTTTATTGTAAAGGAAATATATCCTTCCCTTATGGCTTCGACGTATCCTGACATACTGATAAAGTTATCTTCAAGCTTATAACTTGTTCTCATCAGACAATATTGATTAATCTTTTCCGCGCTTGGCAGTTCCAGACGTCCGTACACATATAGGCCTAATGCGATTGCGATAGCCGATAGCGATAAAAGCAATAAAGAAAGATCGCCGTTATTCTTGTCTCTTTTTTTGAAAAATTGAATTGCTAATATTGGCGTAATGTACATAAATAAGAATTCTTCGTGCAATAAGGTTCCAATAATAAGCAAAATTGGAGTTAGCCACCGGAGTGGATGGCGATACCAGCATGTGATAGCGCAGAGTAAAAATATTTCTAAAAGATATATATCAAAACGGCCAAGATCTTTGACATAGAGCCATGATGTTGGAAGAGCCAAAGTAAAAAATATTAAAACGTCAACCAATGAATTGTTTTTAGAAAGCTTGCGGATTTTTATAAAAAATATAAAGATACAAATATAAAAAAACATAACAGACAGCATAATTAAAAAACAATATTTGTCAAATGACAAATATTTGGTAAGACAACCGACAGTTGATCCGAAAAATGCTTTCGGAATAAATCCTAATTTATAAGAGAGCAAATGCTGCGAAAATATATATCCATTGTTTATCCGATATCCGCCCTTTTCCCAATAGGCGTTTATAAATTGCAAAAACAAGAAAATAAAAATCAGGATATTATAATGTCCGGAAGGAGCAATTTTTTTTACCTGCTCCCAATTCATTATTTTCATATTAAAATCCCTTGAATCGCCTCTTTAAATTTGCCGTTTCCCATAATTGCCAATCTCTAAAATCATTCTTTCTCAAAGAACTAAAGATTTGGAAGCGTCTCAACTTGGAGACCTGAACACTTGAGTTCATTTTAACCGGTATCGTGCCGTCATTCCAGACTTGGGGCTGCCCCAACCCCCCGAGATTTTTTAAGGCATCTTAGGACATCCCGACATATTTTGACGGTGTCGGCCTGTCCGCCCGGTTATCCCTTGACTGGTTGTTTCTCAGCAGAGCCAATCGCCGCTTCACCGGACAAATTTACGTTATCATCACGCATGGCAATTACAATATTGCATTGCCAAATTCTACAATATTTTTCTGCCTGTAACGGCATGTTTCAAAAATGTTATAGAGTATAGTTGACATTTTTTTAGACGTAGCCGCCCTGGAGTCGCTAAGTCATCGCGCAAAAATAACTTGCCATCTGCACTCTTGGGGTACATTGTCTTTCATGGAAGCTTTTGAATTAAAATCCATGAATGATTTAGCTGCTATTTTCATTGCGGATTCTTTTCGCAGACAATTTAGGAGTCGTTCAAAAATAACTGGTACTTTCTACTGGTGTATCGGGGGCACTTTCGGCTTTGCCGGTTCGTTACAAAGCTACGGCTTTGCTCCTCTCCGGCAACCCCAAAATTTCTCCCCGATACCCTCAGTATAAAAATACCACTTATTTCTTTACAACTCCTTAATAGCAAATTTCGTCAACTTTTAAAATTTAGTTTCATTCTTTTTTGCTGTTTTTGCAGACAATTTAATAGCAAAATCGCCAAAGACATTTAAATTACAGTAAAAGAAGC
>CAIKZE010000038.1 GCA_903831825.1 uncultured Lentisphaeria bacterium
ATTCCGCCGGTTATATGAATCCATGTCGGCAAATTTAGAGTTTCCTGTCTGCTGAGCTTGCAGATAACTGTAAGAATAATCTGCGGGATAATCCGGATTCAGCTTATGTTTCATGTACAATGGCAGAAAACTCTTGAAATTCAGGCTGGTGAAATGCAGTGCTTCAAGCAGCAGGCTTTGTTCTTTCTGCAACGCTTCAATCCGTTCAGGAATATCGGTTCGCCTTGGCAGTTTTATCGTCTCGGCGATGACCTTTATTTCTGCATTCTTTGTTTCAATCAAGTTTAATGCTTTTAATGTGCTAAGGCCAAGTAAGGCGCCCAGCCTCTCGACATCGCGCGGGCGTTCAAAGGCCTTGAATTTTATGTCGCACACATCCCCGGCAGCGCCTTGCAGGAACAGCGCCACCGCGCCATTGCCTAAACTGTCCTCAATAACTTTCGAGGCGTAACCCGGAATATTGGCCGTAATATTTCCAAGATAATCACCAAACAGCAGATGACACGCGAAATTGTACACCACCGCCAGCGGCGTCCCGTCCAGCCGGTCAATCCGGATGATGCCGATTTCAGGATCAAGCGGCCCGAGCCCTTCAACCTCTTCGTCCGGCGGACAGGGATTGGAGTGGCGGATAGTCCAGTGCTTGCCATTTTTCAACCTGAGCGTCCGGTTTATTGAAATCCGGTCTTCACTACCTGAACCGGAGCCGACGTGAACTTCAACCATGCTTTCCATCGCCCGGCGCACCGCGTCAAAGGTTTTCGCGACCTGTTCGTCATCACTGCATAACATGCGTCCTGCCGGATGGGTGTGCGAGGCATTGACCAGGACATTGCCACCGGGAATTTTCAGTTCACGTTCAAGCCGTTCCCGCAGGTCCGGCAGAAACTCTTCGCCCACATCCGGCAGCATTCCCTGACTGATTTTTCTGCCGCCTATCGCCGTAACATCCATGGAAATGATGACCACTTTTGTTTTGCCGTCATCCAGAACCAATACCTTGGCATACAGCGGATCATTGACCATAACACCAATATCACAAATAGTGATCTCGTTCTTAGCGACTCCGGCGCGTAGATAGTTATGACCATCATCGGTTCTGGCAGATGGAATTTTTATCTTATTAAAATTACTCATATACTATCTCCTATTCCTCTTGCCTTTCTCCAAGCACAAGAGTTAATCCGTGCTTACGTTTTGTCAATTCAGGCATCTGTAACAATGCATTCATGTCGGTTTCACCCAAATAGCAAAATCTGAGATCATTAACCAGAATATGCTGAATTGATTGAACGTTCCCTTTTACATTGCAAATCGAGACAGGATAGAAACAGCTTTTGCGCGAAATAATTTCAAGATAGGCTATTCCCAGCCCGCCATATAGCCACGATTCAATCCTGACAGAAACGGGTTGCCTGGTTGTGTAATAAGGAAATTTGTAAATAAAATAAGCATCATTCATTTCATAATTCTTAAAAATACCTTCCGCAGCAATTTCAGTACTTCCGTCTTCAAATACTATAGTAAATTTACATTTCTGCGCATTGTACATGTCCGGTAGAAAAAACTTTACTTTGAGTACTCCAGCCGCTTTTGCGGATGTCTCGGCAAGCTCTAATACTTTATTTCTGAATTCAGTGAAAGTCTTTTCTATTCCAGCCGAAGAGATTCCTTTTCTAAACCGTTTCCACTGATCTAGTTTCTTTTTGAGATACCGGTCTATCATTTCTGCCATTTCAGATGTGATATACTTTCTTCTGGCGATATCAGGGCATTTCTCGTCAAAAGAATAAAGCTCTTCGACGACAGTTCTTAATTTGAACATTATTTTCTTCCATTCCAGGGATACTAGAATATCTTCAAGCATATTTCTTGCATTATCGTTTATGCACCTTTCCAGAAATAGCGAGAAAATATCCGAATTGGTCTCAGATGAGCTTTTAATAATGGCTTCGAATTCAGTAATAGGACCAGCCAAATAACTTAACGGGGACAATCGCGTAGGATGGGTCGCCTTTATTTCGTAATTACTCCTCAAAGCATCAAAGAAAATATTGTCTCCACATCCAAATACATCTTTTATCGCATCATTAAAATTGATGTCCTTACCAGACCAGAGCCTTCCAGCGTAATGAACAAGAGGCATTACCTCATACATAAAATTTAATGATTTCTCCCATACTGTCAGAAGCCCGCCGAGAGGACTGTATTTTGAAGAATAAGTAGTGAAGCTTTCGATATTGGCGACAAGAAAAGTTGACGGGGCAAAAATATATTTGAATCCCAATTTCTCGTATTTCGCAAGGAGGTCTTCCTCCAGTCTGGACTTGAAATGTGCTTTTGGCAAATCAACACGCCTGTCATAATTCCAACAACACAGAATGACATCATTAGGAATCTTAGCCAATGCGTTAGGGTAACATTCAAAAAGGTCATCCCATACTATCATGTCCTTGCCTAATTCATTTTTTATGAAGCCATGCATGTCCGTTATGTATTTTGCAAAAATATCTCCGTGGCTTTCCCCGTTATGTATCCTGTCACGGCAAATAGAGCAGCATCCGAAATCCCATACCTCGTCGCAGCCTACATGAAAATATTTAGAGGGAAAAATAGCCGCGATTTCCGACAGGTAGTTTTTAATGAAATCAAATGTTTCCGGCAATGAAGGACAGAATACGTGATTTATCGTCTCCTCCAGGGTGCTTTTGGCGTCTCCTCTTATCTCGGCCAGATGCTTCATTTCCTTGTGTTTAAGGAAAAGCTCGGCATGGCCGAGTACTGATACCACAGGAATTACATCAATATTCTTTTTTGAGGCATAAGAAACAACTGCCTTCATTTCTTCCGGAGTATAATATTCCCCTGCTACAGGATAGGGAAATGATTTTGTCTTTATTCTGCCTTCAAGATAAAGAACAAGCGTGTTGTATCCTGATTTTCCTATAAAGTCAATAAATTCATAGATGAAATCCAACGTCTCCATCTGTCTGGCCAAATCCAATTGGACACCCCTGAACTGAAAAGCCCCCATATTCTCCATTTATAATCTCCTTGAACGTGGTTTATATTTTCCCCGTCAGCATTCTGCCTTTCGAGTTTGCATCCAACGATCTATTAAAATAATCATCAAGCAGTTCAAGCCCGTATTCTCTTGCAATATCCATTGCAGTCCTTTTTTCAGTCTGGCTGTATATCAGAGCCGACCCTATGTTCAGCGGAATGTTGATGCAAACCTCATCTCCATATTTCTTTTCTATGTCTGCAAATTTTTCGCGATTGTAGTCAAGGTGGACCATAACCCTGTCGAGATTGACCTTGACCATCGCCACGGACTTGTGACAATCAGTCAGTGACAAAGGTTGCCCATATGGATCCAGTATTCCACCCCCATGAAACGGCAATGCAGAAACAAAAAACGACCTGCACTCATAAGGCCATATTTGCTGCGTCAGACCTCCATGATGCATACTGGGGAACACCATGATATCCGGCTTTAGCTCCACATATTGTTTACGTACATTTTCAAAGTTTAAATCAAAACATATTATTCCTCCCAGCCTGCCTATCTCGGTGTCAAAGCAAACGGCGCCAGTACCCGGAGCAAGCCCCTTTTCAAGTTCGCCTATCGTCAAGTATGTCTTATGGTAGACTCCAAGTATTTTACCTGACGGCGAAATAAAAGCTGCTGAATTATATATCCTGCCGTTTTCTAAAAGCTTGACCGATCCCGCCACATGACACTTTTCGGAAATAGCGAAATCCATGTAAATCTTGAGCAACGGACCGGGTCGTCCAGGTTCTTCGGCATCCTCCAAATGCTGCGCCACGGCTTCGATCCCCTCAGACAATACGACAAGATTCAACCCGTAGCCTTTTAGACTGTCAAGCTTCTTTATAGTCTCTTCCAGAACCTGCTCCCTGGCTCCAGATTGATTTCGAAGATGTTCCTGGTCAAACAATACCGATGCGATTTTAACGTATTTCGACATGCATATATCCTGTTTTTACATTCACATATTTCATAATAATTAGTGCACTGCTAATTGCGGGTCTGTAAATTTTGCCCATTTCTTCATAGACCGCAGATGATTGAAATCATTAGTGAGGACAATCATGGTTGCGACCCCGTGTTTGGGTATTGTGAATTCCAGGTATCCATCCTCCGCTAAAATCGGCTTCACAATGGAATATCCTTTATAGTCGGCTCCGAAAATCACAGCCTGCTTCAATGTTGCATTTTCAGGAACTTTAAATTTGACAGACAGTGAAGCGTGGCGTGAATTACCTAGTGCCAATCCTTTTGGCATCGCCAAAACCACAATGGCATATTCCCCCCATGACGTTTTGAAAATATTAGCCTTGATCTTTTCGCCATGGTTCAAAAGCGGAGACTTGTAGATGTTTTCTGAATTTACCTCTACCTGAAGCGGGTTTGGAGCATAAACCCATTTTCTCCCTTCCAAAAATTCAAACAGCGGATTATAAAATAAGAAAAGCTTAAGCGCGTCTTTCGGCAATGGTTCTGTCGTCGGATACCGGTAATATGGGGAAACGTGTAACCATGATCCGTAATATAAAGCCATCTGGAATGCGCTTTCACCTTCATCCAGACAAATGGTTGGCCTTTCCGGCGAGAGCATTGCCAGTCTGCCCAATACTTCCGGATCACCCTCAGCCATGACCCCGTCCAGATATTCCATCATCTGCCAGCGCACCACGCCATTCGCCATGCCGTTAATCCGCGGACGCGGAAATATCTCTCTGGTCTTTTTTAATGCCCGCAGATACATATTCGCCATGTTGTACGCTGGCCGGTTGTTATAAAATGTCTGTCCGTCGAAATGCGCGGTGTCAATCCAGCCGTAACTCATCTGGTCAAAGAAGAAGCCGTCGATTCCAGGGCAGCGCTTTAAAAGTTTTTCAAATTGTGCCATTATGAAATCAAAGAATGGATAAGCCGGGTCGCAGTTCATCAGGATATTATAATTCCTGCGGTCGTAGTATATCCATGGCACCAGTTCATCGCCGTTAAATATTCTTGCGATTGATTCAGGGAAAAATTTGCGGGCGATTTCCGACTCGCATTCGCCGATATTAAAATACGGCATAACCTTTACGCTATGCTTGTGGCACATGTCGATATAACGGTTGATGTTGTCATAGGTCAGATTGTCCGCAGACCACTCCGGATGCTCCGGTGTCTTGAAGTGGTTGGAATCAAAAGGCTCATCCGGGAAATAATCCCCGAAATTCCTGCAATAGAAAAGCTCGTTCCATCGAAGATGCATTTTCTGTGACCAGTCCTTGATCCGTTTTTCCGGAATCATTGGAATGGTATAGGCCATATGCCCTTCGAGTTTTTCCTGTCCGGGCACCGGGCCTAGAAGCTCAGGAAATTTATTTCTCACCCAGCCCAGCGCCGGACGCCAGTCGCCCTCGTGGCTGAAAATCCACAGCTTTAAATTTATCTTCCCTTCCTTGACCAGTCCCAGGTTGTTGAACGTGATTTTAGTCAGCCAGTTCCGCTGGTCAATTTCAAAATCGGTATACCATGTCTGATCCGGCGGCAACAGATATGACAACCCCAGGCTTATATCCGGTGTCGAATGGAACAACGTACAAAGCGGCAGCGGAATATCTGTCTTTTCATCTACGCATTTACAATGATGTACTTTTCTGATGCCGTAGTCATTGCCCAATGCCTCCTGTGAAATCGGCAGCCATAATTTCCATTTACTGTGTCCGGGCCCTGACGCTCCGGGAAAAATGGGATGCGGCAGCAGTAATTCGACACTCATTTCCCTTTCTGCTCCATCAAGGTGCCTGATTTCAAGATTCCATTCCCAGTAATCTTTCTGGTCAAACCACTTTTGCGTGGCGCACCAATTTTCAGGTTGCAGCTTGTGATGCCGGAAAGAAAATACGTTATGGGTAAATTTATCGTGAACCAGACAATCCCCATTAATCTGCGGGTCAAAAAAAGTAGTTAATTTTTCTGTTGGCTTGGCGGTTTCGTCCGCAATCGCGCCAATGGTTTCAATTTTAGCCGTAACCGATTTTACAACTGGACTAATTTTGTCAACACATCCATTTTCAGCAACATCTATAACAAAGAGTTGATTGCGAAAAATACTTGATCTATTTGCCATACTACCTCATCTTATTTCGTTGTTTTTTCATTTTTATGCCACAGGATAAAACCTATCTTGCAAATAAGTCTCTGTCATCAAGTCTTAATTCTTGTGTCATCTGCATAATTTTATCAGTGGTTTAAAACTTCAATTTGAGCTGTTTCATTCTTTCCTGAGGTTAAATCAAGTACTTTAATCTGCCACATTCCGCAAATATCATTTGAAGCAATATCCATATTTATTTCAAGTATCCCGTCTTTTGTGCTGTAATAACCGGAATACTCGGATTCTTTTCCAGCAGTGTCCCAAATTTGAACTTTGAGTGGAAAAGCAGCTAAAACAGGGTTGTTTTTCGAATTGAGGACTGAAACTTTAAATTTAGTTTTTTTAGAGAGTTTCACAGTTTGAGGTAACTCAATTTTTACAATGGCAATAGGTTCAGGAAGTACCATAAATATTTTTCCCCAAGCGGGTTCTAGTTCAGCATCAAAACTTATAATACTATTTTTGACTTCCGTTTTTACTTCTTTGGAATCAGTCAGATCATATACAGTTCCTCTATCACTTTGCAAGGATATCTTTGCTTTTGCGGGAAGACCTTTTTCCATGATTGCCTTGAACTGGCCGACATAATCTCCGAATGTCCTTTTGTCGTTTACAACAAAAATATACTTTGCAACACCATTGCCAAGGACATTAAGGAAAACTTCATTTGAATCACTGTCTGCATAAGGCTTCATTTTATCGCTGAAAAGCTCACGAAGCCTCGCGCTTTTCTCTTTCATATCATCCCTTACGACATCTGCCGTATAACCTTTTCCTTTGATAATCTTAAAATACTGGTAATTCAATCTTTTTGTAAAATCCATATCAAATTTTACCGCATTAGGTATTTTATCAGCAAAATAACCTCCAGTTACCACTGTTCCGCCTCTTTTGGCAAAATCCATTATTTTATCGTAAACACTCTGCGGCAGGAAATCAGTATTGTGCATGAAAAGCATTTTGTATTTATCCAGGTCACCATCCAGGATGCTTTCCTCAAAGACGATCGATGTCGGGATATGGGCCATCTGAAGAGCGACATAATACCCGTTTACGGAGCCTGTTCCCCAATCCCATACAGAAGGAGGGCCGAACATTTGTGATGCGGTTGAAATTAACAGAGCGCATTCATTTTGAGTTCTTTCTAGTTTATTAATCATTGGCCCATAAGGAATGAGAATTTTTTCAGAATAATTCTTTAATGCTTCATAAAGTTGCGGTTGTTTGTATTCCACATCTGATCTAGGCATTATATAATCTATTCCAAAATACTCTATTTTTTCAGGAATTCTTGAAAGGGCCAGCCAACTCGCTTCCATGATTATATCTGCAGGTTGACATCCGGCGTGTGTATTTTTTGATGGCCCGAGCCACCCTCCATATAACCATATTGAAGGAATTACACTTATTTTAGTCTTATCTCCTCTGGCAGCAGCAAGAAGGACTTCAGTATTAGCCAGTGCTTCTCCCGGATCAGGATTGCTGTAAAACCAAGTGCCTACGCCATCCAGTCCCATATTCCTTTTAAAAAGCGGCACATCCCTGAACGGATCATGGCTGGTTTCAATATCAGGTTTTATTTCCTTTACTTTCTTTGAAATCTCCATATTGAGGATATTATCTCCAAACCCTTTCTGCCAAAACCATTTTTTGAATTTATACCAAGGTGAATCGTCGGGAAAAATGTTAGGCTGGGTTTTCTTTACGTTTTCAGGAACGAGCATCACATTTCCTTTCGTGCCATCAATCTCCATTGCCGTGTTTTCTGGAGATGGCAGATCAAAGCCGAGTTCATTCCGAGCCCTTTCCCTGTCTGCAGGCGAATAGGAAGGTTCCATGCAGTTCTCGTTTTCAGAAGTGAGTAGCATATATTTGAAAGCCGGATACTGCTTAAAAGTCTCAACAAGTTCCTGCGCTTTACTTAAAGAGAATTCGCGCTGATAAGGATGCCATGGATTCGGCAATTTTCCGGGTTTTCCATCAGCCTTTACGACCATTACTTCCGGATGTCCCCGGGGACTTATTATGTTTGACGAAAAGTTTATACCCAAATCCATGCCAATCATTAAAGCCTCATCAAAATATCGGGCAAGATTCTTTTTTGATTCACTGAAATTATCATTTGGAGAAATGTTAATCATCATGCCATTTAAACCATGACCTGCATAATCTCTCATTACCGCTTTATTGAGTGTTCCACCCCATATATAATGCTTGAATTTATCTTTTCCTGAATTGTTGACAACTGTCAGCTCATATTTCCCATAAACCTGCTCTTTTTCAGGGAATTTCAGTGTAACGGAAACCTCATAGCTCCCGCTTTTCCAGTGATCCGTTTCAAATGCAATTCTTTCAATAAATTCTTTGCCACTTTCTATTTTACTGATTTCAAAGCTCTTTTTGAAACTTATTCCGTTGTTTACGCCAATTTCAATCTGCCCCTTCTCCATTTTATTATCAGTGTTGTTCTCTACTTTCAAGAGAAGATTGATTTTGTCACCTCTTTCAAACACATGCCGATAGTCAGGCTCTTCTATTAATATTCCCACACCTTTTGTACCGTCGCCTTCCCGAGCAATAACTTTTGACAGAGGCATTACTTTCACGTTTGAAAAACCCACCTTCCGCTCACTTGCTCCGAACGCTATCTTTCCATTTGCAAATGAATTATCGCTACAGGATAAAACTTTTTTGCCATTAATTGTCAGAACAATTATTCCTCCTGATATTTCTATTTCAATTCTCACTGATTTCTTCCCTGCTCCAATAACTGGCATGTCGGGAAGTTCTGAACTGGAAATGCTTTTCAGTAAAGTCTTAGTACCACTTTTGACTTTATTAATCTTCAGCACAGTTAATCCGCTCTCTTTGCTTTCATATTCGAACTCATAATGATTATCAACGTCTTTCCAGTAAAAGCCCATCATTAACTTCCCGATATTGTCGTCAGCCCTCATATCAGACTGAAAAACATAGTTCTTCCAATTATCATCTCCCGCACAGGTCCAGATGCCTTTTTCCGAGTATCCGTCTGAGCCTTCGGTGTATTCTGCGCCCTTGATTTCCCAGTTGCCATCAAGAGGATGCCATTCCGAGGCTTTTTTTGTTGCAAAATCGCTTACATAAGTATTTCTATCAGATTTAAATGTTCCATTTATATTATCCTGGTCTTTAGCGAAGACTAAACCACAAAGACATAGTGTAAAAGTCCCGCACAATAAGAATAATACAATCTTTCTGTCCATTACAAATTTCATTCTTTTTCCTTCTTGAATATGTTGTTTTTAAGCATATGCCTGATTATGTAATAGACTTCCATGCTATTTTTTCCCATCAGAGGCGGATCCGCTTCGGAGGGGCATATCTGCCAACGGTTCGATTTTCCTGCCGATATCAGAGAGCCTTATTTCTCTGATATATCCTTTGAAATCATATGGGCTATCTCCGCAATATTTACCGATTAATATTGTTCTGGAATTGGGTGCCGGGAGTTTTCCACATTGAGTTTCCCCGATTTTCTCACCGTTAAGAAAGATGCTCATGGTTTTCCCGTCGGCTACTGCTGCAATATAGCTCCATTGATCAAAAGGCAGATTGACTTTGGATGATCTTACATTGTATCTTTTTTTGTCAGAGGCGGTAATGCTGAAGACTATTTTATTTTCGCTTAAGTCTTTTGTTATTATCAGGTTCCAACCCCCGTTTGGATCTGAATCGTAACCTTTGCCAATGAGATCAATTCTGTCGAAAGGCTTTTCAATTTTTGACATCGGTTTAAGAATGCATTCTATGGTAAATCCTTCTTTTTTTGTCAGATTGAAAGATTCACTGTTTTTGGTGAGCAGGAAATCATCCTCACCGTCAAAACACAACAAAAATTCCCCTCTATATTCCTGCCACGTTGGATCAGCTTCATCTTCTAAATCACTTGCACCAAGCAAGGCATCATTCTTATTGACGCTACAGTCTTTGACTATTTGTCCTATGCCTTCATTCATTTTCCATAAGGCAATCGTATTCTTGTCCGATTCAAATATACCGTTGATCTTGTTTTTGCCTTGGGCAAACACAAAACCATGAAAAAAGAGGCCGCATAATAAAAATAATACAATCTTTCTATTCATTACAAATCTCCTTAATAAATATATAACTAGGGTTAACTCTTCCTTAATTGATTTCTACCTTATCCCAGCTTATGGATCATACCGTTGTCCGTTCCAGCACCATGAGTATGGCTCTTTGTTCGCAGGTTGAAAAGGTAATTTTACCCATCCAGCATGCCCGTCAATAAAAGCAATATTTACCCCTTTGGCATGCCTTGGTTCGCACTCCATAAGACCTCCAGAAGACCATGGGGTTGTTCCATTAGGACTAACAATCAAGGAGTCGGCAGTATCCATTATCCCCCTCAGTTCAGATGGCCTGACTATTTGGCTTATTTTATAAGGCGGTGTTTTTATGGTGGTGGTAGAAGTATAAAAGAATACTCTGGTATTAGCACCGTAACTGGTACTCCACCCCGAAGAAACAAATGGTGTCGTATCTGATGGACATGTAAAAATATTATTTCCATACAAATAACTATTGCTAGTAGTTCTCAAATTTATTACCGGGGCAATCTGCTCCATATAACTGCCGTAATTTGTTGTCCCTGTTGAACTTGAGCAGGGGAGAAACCCATTTTGTGAATCAGCATAATTAATAACTCCTGTCCCGATTTGCTTGAGTCGTCCTAAGCAATCTATGGAATGTGCCTTTTCCCTCGCTTTATTCAGTGCAGGAAGCAGCATTGAGGCCAAAATTGCGATGATGGCGATCACGATGAGGAGTTCGACGAGTGTAAAATTTTTTCTCATACTTCTATTCCCTTATTTTGATTTTTTACTACTATACATGGATTACCGGTTAATCCGTAATCCTTCAATTGCCAATAACCAAGATAATTTGATCGTTCCGGGGCAAATGCACTTGGTCCGAGATACGGAGTCAATGATTTACTATGGAGCGGACCATGTGAATTATGGCGGCTGCCGAAAATCCTGACAATTATTTCTACCGTTCCCGCCGGTAACGCCGCCTCATACGGTTCCTGCAACAGAGTTCCAAGCATACTGCCATCTGCCAGTACCTGCGCCAGCGTACCGCGAAAACCTGTAATTTGCAGAAAGCTATCCGGTTCGAGATTCAATTGCCGCCGGTATTCCACCGCACCGGAATAGAACGGCAGTCCCTGCGAAACCCAGTTCCCGATCGCCAAACTGCGAACCGGCGCAGTGACAATAATTTCCTTTCCATTAAGCCGAACGCCGAAATCACCCAGCAGATACCAGGTTTCCAGCGATACTGTCTCACTGACAATAGCGCTTATTTCTATTTCATTGCCGCCTGACTTAAGATATTCCGCCGGAATGGCAAAGAACGTCAGCGACTCATCCACCCATTGAAAATCTGTAGTCTTGAGTTCATAGTTGTTAGCTTTAATCGAGCCGCCATGATATTCGCCGCCGAGGATTATGCCGTGTTCCGGAATATGCTCAAATATTATCCGGTAAGCCAGAGTAACACACTGCCGTACCGGATTTTCCGGCAAACTCCATGGCTGGGCGATCAGGCTATGCCGTTTCGGCAAACCGCATCGCTCCCGGGCCAGCTGATCAACCTGCCGCACATCCATTCCAGAATGCCTGGCATCATCGCCGATTATATATTCAGGGCTGTCCAGTACCACCACGTTCGGTTCATTCAAGCTGATCTGCCAATCACCTGTTAACGGCTCAGTTTTTACCGTAATCCTATTTTCATTGTGCGGGAGCTTTGTTCCAGCAATAAACGGGAAAAAGTAAAGGCGGCTGCTTCGCGGCGGCAGAGCAGTGCGAATTATTCCGCTGTTGATTAATTCCGGACGAGAACGTTTGCCGGTCATAGCATCCCATTCTTCCGGTGGCGCAGTATCAGCTTGCAACCGGATCAGAACTTCCGGATAAGCAGTACGTCTTTCTTCCAGCAGCGGGCCAATCACCGGAGTCACGTCCGCCTGCTGTTCCAGCGAATACCCGGTATTGCAGATAAACAGATAACAGCCGTCGTTATGGCGGCGCAGTATATACAACACGCCAGATAGTTCATTGCCGGCACTATCGGCAATTGATACCTGACGGCAAAATTCCACATATTGTTCCACTGCATCAATCCGGCAGGAAATGCACATGGCAATAAATTCCTTCAGCGCTTCCGCGTTTTCTCCCTCCAGCATGATTGGCGTAGTTCCTGCAAAAATTACCTGACCACCCGCCTTTTGAAATTCAAGCAGCAATGCCAGCGTTGAATGCCTGATGGTCAGGCATGACGGCACGATAACGGCACGATATGCCGCCTTGCCGATGTTCAGATATACTACTCCGTTTTCGCCGACAATCACCCGGCCCATCGTCGCCATCATGCCTTCATCCCCGTAATCGAAATCAAGATGCGCATTTAACAGGCGATTCTGCAATTCCCGGCGGTCATCATCGAGAAAATTCTTTTCCGCCGAACAGGTCCAGCCGGATTTAATCAGCAGCCACATGCTTTCCACCGGATTAATCACCAGAATATCACGCACTTCCTCCCCTTCGGAAGTGATTGCATGCAGCCGGGCAAAGTAATCTTCGACATTGTGGTATTCGGTCCACCACGATGATTGATGACCGATTGACGCCGGAAAATCGCGTTTGCCTTCACCCTTCATATCGTACCAGTACAGATGCAGGCAATGCTGGTTAATGCCAAGCGCAAACTGAATATCGCCTATTGCTTTGTGTCCGGCAAGTGGAAAATCCCAGCCGGTACAACCGTAAGTTTCCGACAACCGCTGGCGCCGCCCCAACTGTCTTGCCGCCGAGGTCACTTGTTTTATAGTAGCGTACAAGCCTCGATACTCCGTCAAATGGTCAATCCCGGGGATATGCTGATATGCGTATGAACGCATGGAACTGCCATGCATGCCGGCCTGTGTCCAGAGTTGATCTTCGCCGCTCATGTGTCCGGTAAATTGCAATTTATGCAAATCGCACCATTCATAAATCCGGCGCATGAAATTTTCCATAAAAAGTTCTGTCAGCAAAGCATGAAAATGATAACGCACCCGGCAATGCCGCCCTGCCGCGTCATCATTGAAGAGCAACGGCAATTCCGGCAGCAAGTCATACCCGTAACGCACTTTGAACAATTCCGGCATGCGTTCTGTCCACGGCAAGCCCTGAGAACCGTCCAGACAGGCACACCCGTAATAAGGCTCATCGGTAAAAATTCCAGGAATCACACCGCCGAAGTCATTCTGATAACGTTCCCGATAAGCCTCATGGGTAGTTTCAATAAAGCATTTAACCGCCTCCGGATTGAATACATCAATATAAGTCTGATTGTTGTACCAACTACACGGCTGCGCAATTTCGACCAGGAATTGACAATATCCGGATTCGGCGGCAAAACTGGCAATGGCATCTGCGGCGGGAGTATCGACGAGGCTCATTTTCAGGCAACGGGCCCGAAAATCTTTATTGCGTGTCACCAGTCCGCCGGCGGCCCCGGAAGGCCAGCGGTCTTCGTCGTACAGCCATGCTTCCAAATGCAGTTCCCGCGCCTTCTCAACTGATGCAGAGACGCATTCAAACCATTCATCCGAGAGATATTTAGTGGACAGCCCGCTTCTGGCATGAATAAAAAAACCTCCAAGCCCCATTTTTGCCATATTCCCGATCTGGCGGCATAGCCGGTCAGATTCCAGTTTGCCATTCCACGCCCAAAAAACCTTTGAGCGGTAATTCGATCCCGGGTTGAGCCATTCTGACATTTTTTCCATAATAATAATTTATCTTTAACAAATAATTTGATTTTTATCTATCTACTCTAATATTATAAGGCATTTAAGCTGAATCAGCCATAATTATAATCTCGAATAATATAACAATAGTATCAATATGCTAAAAATCAGTAACAAATGCTGGATGGTGCCGCGTTCATACGCTTTCAAAGATCAGGATTTTCCAGTGGCGGTATATAAAATGGAAAATGCTCTTCCTGCAAATCCGCATATTCATGAAAATTTCGATGAGATCGTGCTGGTGACCGGCGGCACCTGCCATCATAAAATTGCAACCCAATGTTATGACATTGGCTGCGGAGATATTTTTGTAATCTCTGGATCTCAAATCCATGCTTACGAAGCAGCGGCGCACTTTACTTATTACAATATTCTGATTGACTTTAAAAAACTTAATTTGCCGCTTTTAGACCTGCCAACCAATACAGGGTATCAGGTGCTTTTCATGATAGACCGCCATTCAAAAGACCATAAACGTTTTAAGCAGCGTTTTCGGCTGAATTTTGAACAACTCAAACAATGCAGCGAACTTCTTGACCAGATTCAGTCAATACTTGATAAAAAACTTACAGGTTATCAATTCATTGCGTCAGGAATGCTGATGCAGTTTATCGGCTTTATCTGCCAGTGCTATACAGCCGATAATACCACTTCATCTGACAGCAGTACTCCACATCTGCTTGGTAAGCTCGCAGGAGAGATGGAACGGTATCCAACCCATAAATTTACGATTGAAGATATGTGCATCAGAACCAATATGTCTCGCGCTGTATTTTTTCGCGAATTTAAAAAATATTATCATGCTGCGCCTCTTGACTATCTATTGAAACTACGGATTCAGCGCGCATCCGGATTACTGGTTAATACAGGCCTGAATATCAGTGAAATAGCACTGGAATGCGGTTTTTCAGACAGCAGTTATTTTACGCTGCAATTTCGCCGTCATGCCGGACTTGCGCCGAAACAATTTCGTCAGCGTTTCCAGATAAAACAACCGTGATAGGAGAAAGGATTTTTCAATGCTTAAAGTGAAAATTCCAGTTTCGCGTGAACGATATGCGACTTCCCCGCCAATAAACCGGTAGGCGCAGGGTAAAAAAATCATCAATCGGAAAATGACGGGGGATTAAGAAGCTTTCCGTCATTTCGCAAGTCAAATATTCCTAGGGATTTTTCTCGTAACAGGCAATTTTTTTAAGCAGTTTTGTGACTTGGCATAATTTTTTTGCTTCAATTTGCATGACCAGACAGGAAGAGTCCTGCCGGAAGCTAACGGGAATTATAAATGAGATGGTCGAAAATCAGTTATGCCGCCTAGAAGAAATAATACTTCAGCAGTCCTCCGAGTTAAGCACAAGCTGCTCATTGATATCCCAATTTAAAATCTGAGCCAGAAGCAGCTTCGCCGCTCTCCATAAATCTATTTTCAAACTATTCATCCTTCCCTATTTCAGTAAAAAACGGAAACATATGTGCAGAAGAGCAGAAATCAATGAATTTTAGAATCTTTGGCAATCAGGTTGTATAGATACATTAGGAACTGTCAAGAAATAACCTTGACAAGTATCGCAAAATATCCCGAAGAGATTTTGGGAATTGATGGAGAGGCGCATACCTGAAGGTATGTAACGAACCGGCAAACACAAAGGCATTCGGGAGAAGCGCGAAGATGTAAAGGTTATTTCTTTACGGCTCCTAAATTCAATCTGAAAGGATTGATATGATTCGAGCCTGCGGCTCTCAAAATGTGCGGGGGGATAGCGGACTGCAACATGATTCGAGCCTGCGGCTCTCAATGGATGCGTCTCAAAAAAAGTGTCAACTATCTTTAACCATTCTTTGAAACATGCCGAATATTTTTTCAAAAATCTTCAAAAAAGAGGTTGCTTTTATTTAGCACATGATTTATAATATTAAGCATGGACTGAATCAATTGACAATGACGGCAGATTTATTCTTGGTTACTTTATGGGATTACTGATTATAAATTGGCATGTTTCAAAAAGTGCTATAGATAGTTGACACTTTTTTAGACGTAGCCGCCCTGGAGTTTTCAAGCCCCAGTTCAACTTGCCTCCGTATAGGGCGTTCTGTTTCTCAGGACGCTTTGAGCAATACTAATTCAGGAG
>CAIKZE010000039.1 GCA_903831825.1 uncultured Lentisphaeria bacterium
AGGATGTTTCTTCCGGCGGCGCGGCGAGTTCCACCACCATTAACGGCGGCTCCCAGAGCGTTCTTTCCGGCGGCAGGGCAAATTCCACCACCGTCAACGATGGAGGCGAACAGGACGTTTTTGCCGGCGGCGCTGCGAGCAGCACGGTTGTCAGTACCGGCGGTCTTGAAGTCGTCAGTTCCGGCGGCGCGGATATAAACGGCAAGATTTGCGACGGTGGCACCCAGACGGTTTCCGCCGGAGCAACGGCGTCAAATACTGTTATCAGTGCGACCTATGATTATGCGCGTCAGTATGTTTACGGAACTGCGGTCAGCGCTTCGATCAACGGCGGCTGGGGTCGGCAATACGTCTCCGGCGGCGGCCTTACGCTTGGAACTATCATCAACAACGGCTATCAGATGGTTTCCTCCGGCGGCGTGGCTTCGGCGTCTGTCCTCAATTTCGGCTACCAGGATGTTTCTTCCGGTGGCGCGGCGAGTTCCACCACCATTAACGGCGGCTCCCAGAGCGTTCTTTCCGGCGGCGCGGCGAGTAATACCATTGTCAATTCCGGCGGCAGCATGTATGTGTCTTCCGGTGGAATTTTAGCTGGAGCACTAACGATTAACGGCGGACATGTGACGGTAGAGTATAGCGATAATCTGCAACCGTCAGCAATGGGTTTTAAGCTGGCTAGTGCTCAAGCCAACGATGCGCTTTTGACAATCGAGTCCGGCGCGGTCGGCGACATCAGCCACACCACATTCACTCTGAACGTGAATAACACCGCGAGTGGCGCTTATATTCTTGGTTCCGGCGCAGACCTAACCGGCATGAGTAGTGCGGTGTTTACGGTAACGGATAACGGGCAGAATGTCAATGTGCAAGTCGGCTCCAGCTATACTTTTACCGATGGCGATAAACTGTCGCTCAGTCTGACCAATGCAGCGACCGACCAGTTGAGGGCTACATTCACCGTTAGCGGAGGTGTTGCGGACACATCGCCGCCGACTGTTCCGGGCGGACTTTCAGTTGGATTTGACAAAAATAAAGACCTTCTTTTCAAATGGACTCCATCCACTGATAATGTGTCCGTTGATCATTATGAGCTAACGTTGTCTGATTCCGCAGGAAATGTTATCAGCGATTGGCTGTCGGACAGCGCTTCATCATTCCGGTATACACCTAAACCTGGCACGTTTACCTGGCATGTGAAAGCAGTGGACACTTCAGGGAATGAATCAGCCTGGAGCAAAGTGTCATCGTTTACCGTAACCCCAACTGATACAGTCGGCAACACTTTGGCGACGGCTGGAACGCTGGATGTCAATGGTTCCGTCGATGAGTGGGTTGGGTTGGGTGATTCGGCGGACTACTATAAGCTGACTCTGGACAATGCCGGAACGCTGAATCTGAACCTTACTGATTTGTCCGATAACGCGAACCTGGCACTGTATGACGCGAAGGGAAAATTGTTAAAATCTTCTTCCGCTAAAGGCACTGCGGATGAAAACATTAACAATCTGGCGTTGCTTGGCGGCGATTATTACGTTAAGGTTGCGCCGTCCGACGCAGGCAAAGGCACGGTTAATACCTACTATACGCTGAGCAATACCGTGGATTATTTCCCGGACGATACAGTCGGCAATACTTTGGCGACGGCTGGAACGCTGGATGTTAATGGTTCCGCTGAGGAGTGGGTTGGCTTCGGCGACCCGGCGGACTACTATAAACTGACGCTGGACAGCTCCGGTAAACTGAGCATTAATATGACCGGTTTGAGCGGAGATGCCAACATGACGCTGTATGATGCCAAAGGGAAATCGTTGAAATCATCTTCCAACAAAGGCGTTGCGGATGAAAATATTAACAATCTAGTGTTGCTTGGCGGCGATTATTACGTTAAAGTCGCGCCTGCCGACGGCGGCAAAGGCACGGTCAATACCGGCTACACACTGAGCAATACGGTGGATTATTTCCCGGAAGATACAGTCGGCAACACGCTGGCGACGGCCGGAACTCTAGATGCCAATGGTTCCGCCGATGAGTGGGTCGGTTTCGGCGACCCGGCGGACTATTATAAACTGACGCTGGACACTGCCGGCACGCTGAACCTGAACCTTACCGACTTGTCCGGAAACGCGAATCTGACGCTGTACGATGCCAAGGGCAAATTGTTAAAATCTTCTTCCAACAAAGACGTTGCGGATGAAAACATTACGAATCTGGCGTTGCTTGGCGGCGATTATTACGTGAAAGTCGCGCCTGCCGACGGCGGCAAGGGCACGGTTAATAATACCGACTACACGTTGAGCAATACCGTGGATTATTTCCCGGACGATACGGCAGGCAATACTTTCGCTGTCGCGCTTCAGGTGTCGGAAAGCGGTCCGGTCAGCGAATGGCTGGGTTTCGGCGATAAGGACGACTATTACAAGTTCGAACTGCAAACCGGCACAACGGTGACGCTTAATCTGACCGATATGACCTCCAATGTCAATTTGTATCTTTACGACAGCAAGAGCAAGCAACTGGCGGCATCCGCGAAGGCCGGCAACGCTGCCGACAGCATCACCAAGACGCTGGCGGCGGGAACCTATTACGTCAAGGCAACACTGGCAGGCAAGGACAATACGGACTACAGCCTGAATTTCAATATTGATCCGGCGGCGTTCAAGTCCGGCAGCCTGCGGCTGTTCGGCGCAGCCACTCCGTTGACCGGCGGCGCGGATACGGCGCTGACTGGCAGCAACGATCCGCTGAAGAAAAATCAGGGTATGTTGGCGAGTTGATGAATTTGAAGTACCTCAAGCTTCCAGCTTGGAGAAATCGCAAGCAGGGGATAAACCCCTGGGCCACTCAAAGAGTGGTCCCGCGACTGCGGGAATGCTTGCGGCACTCTTTTAAATAAAGCCGGTCAGTCGCTCCCAGGGTAATACGCCGCCTCGGGGAATGCTTGCGGTACTCTTTTAAATAAAGCCGGTCAGGCGACCGGCGCTCCCAGGGTAATACGCCGCCTCGGGGAATGCTTGCGGTACTCTTTTAAATAAAGCCGGTCAGGCGACCGGCGCTCCCAGGGTAATACGCCGCCTCAGGGAATGCTTGCGGTACTCTTGCCTGGACAAAGTAACCCAAGCTTCCAGCTTGGAGAAAATCGCAAGCAGGATGCTTGCGGTACTCTATTTACAGTCGCAAGCAGGGCTTGCGGTATTCTTGCAACTTGAGGTAAGATTTTCCGGTTTTATTTTCAGGAACAGCCAAAGGCCGCCGATGAATAGGAACCCGATACTTAGAAAACCGAAACAGGATTGTCCGGTCAGTTCAATCATGATTGCCATCAGCAACGGACCGGCCACCGTGGCGAATTTGCCGAAGACGTTGTAAAAGCCGAAAAACTCCGCGGAATTTTCTCTTGGAATCAGTTTGCCGAAGAAAGAACGGCTCAGCGACTGCACCCCGCCTTGCGAGGTGGCGATCAGCATGGCCAGCGCCCAGAACAGAATCAGGCGGTGGTCCCGGCTCTGGAGCAGGGGGATCATGCTGCCGATAAAGGTGATAAACGTATAGATGATGATGCCCATTACAATAAGCTTTCGCGCAGTATATTTTTCCGCCAGCCGCCCGTAGAGCAGGGCGCAAGGGCAGGCGACGATCTGGATGCCGAGAACGACCAGCACCAGGCTGGTTGGAGTCAAGCCCAGGTCCTGTCCGTAAGGAACGGCCATTTTTACAATGGTGCCGATGCCGTCGATGTACAGGAAATAAGCTCCCAGGAAGATCATGGCGCTGCGATGTTTGCGGATTTCGCGGAGGGTTTGGAACAATTGCAGAAACGAGCCGATTATCGAATGTTCAGCAGCTTCGGAATGATATTTCTGTTTGACGTTTTTGAGCATTGGAATAGATAGAGCCGCCCACCAGACCGCGGTAATGACGAATGCCAGCTTGGTCACGGTTAAACTGTTCTCCTTGCCTCCAAATTGAAACATGAGCAGGATGACAACCATGGGCAGGACGCTGGAAATATAGCCGAGGGCATAGCCGGCGGATGAAATCCAATCCATTTTTTCGTGAGTTGTAACATCAATCAGAAATGAATCGTAAAAAATGTTAGCGCCGGAGTACCCGACTACGCTGACGGTAAAAATAATCAGCGCGATCAGCCACTGGCCCTGTCCGATCAGGGTCAGCATCAGAGTGGAGATGATGCCCAGAAACAGGAAAAACGCAAAGAACCGTTTTTTGCGTCCCGGCCGGTCGGCCATGGCGCCGAGGGCAGGGGCGAGCACGGCGATTATCAGCGAGGCGACGGAGTTGGCGATACCCCAGTTGGCGGTGGAGGTCGCGTCCGGGATTCCCGCCGACGCGTAAGTCTTGAAAAATACGGGCATTATCGTGGTGATAATAATCAGTGAATACACTGAGTTGGCGATATCGTACCAGATCCAGCCTTTTTCTTCTTTTGTCATCGCCATTCCGGTTCAGCCTTTATTTTAACTGCATAAGAAATCATAATTTAACCACAAAGACACAGAGACACAAAGTTTTTTTGTTCAAAATCAAGATAATTTTGGATATTGGATATTCGTTTTTCAAGCGAAGCCTCTGCTTATTTTAACAGCATGCAGTCGCCATAACTGTAGAAGCGCATTTTTTCTTTTTTCGCCAGCTCGTAGGCGGCAAGAACTTTTTCCCGCTCGGTGAAAGTCGATACCAGCATCAGCAGCGTGCTTTTCGGCAGATGGAAATTGGTCAGCAGCATGTCCACGGCTTTCGGCTGATACGGCGGATACAGGAAGATATCGGTGCTGCCGGCGCGCGGAACCAGCGTACCGCGGCTGTCAACGCAACTTTCCAGTACCCGCACGGTGGTAGTGCCTACTGCAAGAATTTTATGTCCGGACGCATGCACGGAATTAATCATTTCAACGGTGGCTTCCGGCAACAGAAAATCTTCATGGTGCATTTTATGTTGAGTAACATCTTCCACGGCTACCGGTTTGAAGGTTCCGGGGCCGACGTGCAGTGTCAGTTCCGCCTGTTTCACCCCTTTGGCACACAGCGCCGCCATAATTTCAGGAGTAAAATGCAGTCCGGCTGTAGGCGCGGCTACCGCTCCTGATTCCTTGGCGAAAATAGTCTGGTACCGCTCCATGTCGGCCGGTTTGTCTTTGCGTCGTATATACGGCGGCAGCGGGATATGTCCATACTTCTGCTGGATGCCGTCAATGTCGGCTGAATCAAATTCGATCAGGAATGTTCCATCGTCCAGATGTTGCAAAACGGTAATCCAGTCGTCGCCTGGAGTTTGATTTACGTCCGACGGTTCCAGCTTCACCCTGGTTTCGGGTGGAGTCCGCTTGCCGGGTTTAATCAGCGCTTTCCATTTTTTCCGGACGGTATCGGCAGGCGAAACCAGCAGAATTTCAACTTTGGCGGAGCCTGCGGTCCCGTTTTTGATCCCGTACATGCGGGCATGCATTACGCGGGTGTTGTTGAAGATGATTCCATCGCCGGGATTCAGATAATTTACGATGTCGCCGAACCGGTGAATCTCGCATGCTCCGGTCTGGCGGTCAAGTACCAGCATTCTGGATGCGTCGCGGTTTTCCGCCGGATACTGCGCAATCAGTTCTTCCGGCAAATGATAATCAAAAAGACCGGCTGCCAATTTCATACCATAACCTCAACATCAGATTATATCGTTGTTTTAGTTTTACCACAGAGGCACAGAGACACAGAGAAAACTTTTTAATATCTTTATTATCTTTGTTTTAGATGCTTTAAGCGTTTATAAAATTGTCATACTAAACGGCCTGTTTATCAAGTAGTTGCGTTAATGGATGGGCGCGCTCTGTCGAGACCGGGATCGAAAGAAGGTTGTGACGGAGCACAACCCTCCATTGGGTTATCCGCCCTCGCAACTGTTTCCCTGTTTTTTTGAATTTCCGGTTTCCATTCTGACTTCCGGCTATTAATATGTCGCTTCGCCGGAACTGTCTTATGTCTTTTATTCTGAATTCTGACTCCTGAATTCTGACTTCCTTCTTTTGGGTTGCGGGCGAAGCCCGCCTTAGTTTTTGCGCATTTGTTCGCGGGCTTTTTTCAATATTGCCATTTCATTTTCCGAGAGACTGTTGATGCCGGCATGAGATATTTTATCCAGAATCTGATCCAGTTCGCGCTGGGTGACTTTCTGGCTCGGATTGCGCAGATGTTCTTCATAATCATTGCCCTGCTGCTGTTGCGGCTGCTGTTGCATTGTCCAGCCGGGCGGCGGCGTGAAAGATTTTTTGGTTCCGGGGATGAGAAATCCGAACAGGTCCCATGGAACATTATTGCCGAAGAGAAACTTAATATAGACATAACCGGCCAAAAACCCGCCCAGATGGGCCAGGTGGGCAATATTGTCCTGCATGGAAAGTTCACTGAAAACTTCAATAACGGCATAGACGATCACCAGGGTCTTGGTTTTCATGGGAACCGGCAGGAATATCAGGATGAACTCTTTATCCGGATAAAGCATGGCGGTGGCGAGCATGATTCCGAACAGCGCGCCGCTGGCGCCGATCAGAACAGCCGGGGAATTCCAGTTGAAAGCCATCCACAGCAGATTGCCGCCGATGCCGCTGATAAAATAGAGAATCAGAAAACGCCTGGCGCCCAGCACCGGCGCGACAATGGTGCCGAACAGATAGAGCCCCCACATGTTAAAGAGCAGATGGGAGAATCCGCCGTGCAGGAACATTGCCGAAACAATTTGCCAGAGAGCCATGTTTTTCATGCCGCCGGTTGTCATTGCCAGAGTGGAAAACAGCTCCGGATTGCCCGATGTCAGCAGAAAACAGAGAACATTGACCGCAATAAGTATGAAAACGGCTTTGACGCCGCCGGCTGCCATTTCGGAATTGCCGCCTTGCGGCGACATATAATTTCTATCAGATAACATAACAAGGAAACCCTCGAAATAAGGAACTGTCACAAAAGAACCTACGTTTTTATCCCGCTCTCTTGAATGCTTTTCGCGCCGCTTGTTCGTTACATACCTGCCGGTATGTGCCTCACAAGCAACTCGAAAATCAAATCAAGATATTCGGTAAAAATTCAATAGGTTATTTTGTTCCACTTCCTAAATATTAAAAAGTAATTGATAATATAGTTCGTAAAACCGCAAACTTCAAAAAATGTCAGGATTATTAAAGTGTAATTTTTAAAACTGCCGCAGTCGTGATACCGTTTCACATCTTTCGTGCTGGTTGAATTTTATTAAAACTGTCAGCAGTTTAGCCTTGCAGTTGTTTTTAACAAGGATATATTAAGGCGATTCTAATGTAAATTTTTCGAACAATTTTAAGTTTTAATTATAGCGCAAAAAAAAGAAGGATAATCGCGATGAAAAAAATTTGCTGTCTGTGTGCAGTTTTCATGATGACCTGTTTCGCGGCGTTTTGTGCGGACGACGCTGCTAAGGACAAAAGCAAAGAGCAGCCCTTGACTTCCGGTTTTGACAGAACCCGTCCGAACCAGTTTGTCGAAAATATGAAAATGGTCGGTCGTTATGCGGTTTTGTACATACCTAATCGTCTGCTTGACGCTTCGGACATTATTTCACTGGAATTGGGATTCGGCGGTGAAGTGGCTATGCAGTTCCAGGTTACCCGGTACCTGCAGTTCGGCGGATCGCACGGCTGCAATTATTTTGTTACCAAGGGTTTTGACCGGCAGTGCGGCGGCGGTTATCGCGACGGCACCAGATTCGGATTGGTTTGTTTCGCTACGGAGAATGTGGTTATTGACGACACTTGCGGTTCTGTCCGCAAGTCAGTGGTTGATTCCCGAGGGTGGCAGATTGCCGATTTCCGCGCCGATGCATATCGTGACAACGACATTGATTTCTGGGCTGTCGGCGGACGTTTCGGCTGGCTGTGTGATATCGGATTCAATGTTCACCCGGTTGAGATCGCGGACTTTGTTACCAGTTGCTGCTGCTATGACCTCAGAGATGATGATTTAAAGTAGTTCGGTGTATAATCAGTTTTTCTTGAAATTGTTCCGGCGGACGCCTTAAACGGTTTCTGCCGGTTTGAATTTTTAAGAATGTTGATGTTAATTTTTTATGTTAGTAATATGGAGACGAAATACCAAATATGCCGCGTTATGAAGAAAAAACTCCAGGATGGATTGCAGCGGCGCTGGTTCTGGTTGTAGCTTTCCTGATTATCTACTCCCCCTGGCAATTGAGTGACAGAGAGCTTTACTGGCAGGAAGGATTCTTTGCGGCACAGGCAATGGAAATGGACTATTTTATGCCGATGACCTTTGCGCATGGTATGGTTATTCAGGACTCGTTTCCGCTTTTTCCCTGGAATGCTGCTGTTGTTCATAACGAATTCGGCTTGTCCATGGAAATGGCTTTGCGTTTCATTTCAGTAATCGCGCTGGGGATAATTGCCGTGCTGGTCTGGTTTGCCGCAGGCAGTTCCGGCGGAACGCAGGCCGCGGCGGTTGCCGCCGCGGTGATGATCAGCAACAGCTTGGTTATCGAAAAAAGTATTGAAGGATATCCGAATACGTTAATGCTGCTGGCCTTGACTGCCGCGTGGTTTTCCTGGTTTATGCTTGGTCCCGGCAGGAGCAACTGGAGCGGCGCGTGGGCGGCGTCTCTTTTCTTTGCCGGTCTGGCTTTCTACACTTTCGGATTTTCAGCGCTGATATATTTCTTTTTCCCGATGATTTTCATGCGCCGGCCGCTGACGATCTGGACTAAAATGAATAAACCGGGATTTTATATCGGTTTGGCGGTGCTGGTCGGGTTTATAATGCTGTGGGCGTTTCCGCATATTATGTTTGCGAATACTTTTCCGTTCAAATCGCTGGAATTCAGGCCGGGTTCGATTTCGGATTACCTTGAGCATCTGGCAACATTTCCGCTTGATGTCGCAATCCGGCTGATGCCGTGGACGATACTGGCCTGGGCTCCATTCTGTGTTGAATATTTTCCGCTGGACAAAACTCCGATTTTCAGCCGTTTTCTGCGCATCATTGTAATTTCCCTGTTTTTTCTGCTCTGGCTCAGTCCGTTTACGGAACCGCGGGATATCATGCTGCTGATTCCGCCGCTGGCGGTTATGACCGGCATCAACTACTGGCTGGTGGTCAGGCGCTACGGTGACAAACTGCTGATGCTGATGAAGCTGCTCTCGTTTCCCGTGTTTATCGTCGGCGGCATAATCATTATTTTTTATCTGCTTCCAGCCGATTGGTGGAACAGTATTTTTTCACTTCAGAAAGGTATCGGCTTCAGGACTAACCCCAAATACACCATTATCGGGATGACATGGGGGATGCTGGCGGTGGCGCTCGGCATTGCCTTGATTCATGTGAAAATACGGCCTTATATCTGGTCATATATGCTGATTATTGTCTGTGCGGTAATGTTCTTTTACTGGTCATTGATCCATCCTTACAAAGCACAGGACCAGACCAGGAAGTCACTGGGGTGGGAACTGCGGGCCGCCCTGTCCGCTGAAGGGGTTACTGAAAAAGATACAGTTTATACCGGACCTGGTCTCGGCCTGTACAGTGAATGCTTTTACATGGGGGGAAAAGTTATCACGATGAATTCCGTTGAAGAAATCCCCGCGGATCAGAAAGTGGTCTATCTCATCAGCACTGAGTTCCCGCAAGTCCCGGAACGCCGCTGGCGCAATCTGCTGCCTAATCAGAAGACCTATAAAGATAAACGCATTTGTCTCTGGCAGGGGATTAAGCTTGAAAAGAAAAAGACTTTAAAATGAGCGCCGCAAGTAAACAGTTGCTTTGTTCCCTGACTGCCGATGAGGTCAAGACTTGGGTTGCCGCGCATGGCGCTCCGGCTTTTCGCGCTTCTCAAATTCTGGACTGGATCTATAAAAAAAGAATTATTACACCAAACTTGATGAGTAATCTGCCGCCTGATTTGCGGCTGGCTTTAAGTGAAGATTTCATCTGTGTCTCATCCGTTATTGAAAGTGAAGTCGCTGCCGGTGACGGCACCTCGAAACTGCTGTTGCGGCTGCGCGACGGCGAAGCCGTTGAAATGGTGATTATCCCTGCTCCGGACAGAATGACGTTCTGCCTGAGTACTCAGGTCGGCTGCCCTGTGCAGTGCCGTTTCTGCGCCAGCGGCGCCGACGGCCTGGTCAGGAATCTCGACGCGGGCGAAATGGTTGAACAGTTTTTTCACGGCTGCGCTAAAATCGGCGGCTTGCCGGACAATGTTGTGTTTATGGGAATTGGTGAAGGCCTGCTCAATTTCGGCAATCTTGAAAAGGCGATCCGGCTGCTTTGCGATTCCGAATATGTCGGATTTGGCGCGCGCCGGATTACCGTTTCGACCAGCGGTTTTGTGCCTGGCATGCGCCAACTGGCCGATCTCGGCCGCCAGGTTAATCTGGCAGTTTCGCTCCATGCCGCTGATGACGCGACGCGCGCGGCGCTTATTCCCGATAAACTGCGTTATCCGATCAGGGAAATCCTTGACGCCTGTGAATATTACCGTGAAAAAACCGGACGGATGATTACTTTTGAATATACCTTGATTGACGGCATTAATGATAAATCCGGCGACGCCGAAAAATTGGCCGCCATTGCCAAACGCATGCATGCCAAAGTCAACCTGATTCCATATAACCAGACAACTGCGGATTTTCACCGTCCGCCCGATAAAGTCATACGAAATTTTCAAGCCATTCTTGAACGCTGTGACATTCAAGTCACGCTGCGCATGGAAAAAGGTTCGAAAGTCAGCGCCGCCTGCGGTCAGCTCCGCGCCAAACACGCATCCGGAGAACACAGCAAGCAAGAATAATCTGTTGAAAATCACGATTAAACTTGATTGTTTCCGGAAATCTTCTTATATTTCTCCTGTAATTATGAAATAAAGCGATTTGCATCATTACAAATGGAGGAATCCTGAAATATGAAAGAAGTCCCTTTGATTGCACGCCGGTTGTTCTTTGGTAATCCTGATCGTGCCTCCGTCCAGATCAGCCCTGATGGTAAGCACCTTTCCTGGCTGGCTCCTCTCGACGGAGTACTCAACGTGTGGGTTGCCTTGCGGGAGAATATCGCTGCTGCCCGGCCTGTAACACATGATACCGCGCGCGGCATTCGTATCTATTTATGGTCCTACACCAATAACCACATCTTATATTTGCAGGACAAGAATGGCGACGAGAATTGGCGTTTGTATGCCACGGAACTGGCAACCGGAAACACCCGGGATCTCACTCCGTTTGAAGGTGTACAGGCTCAACTCAATTTCGTCAGTCATAAGTTTCCTGATGAGGTAGTGGTCGGCCTGAATAATCGAAATCCTCAATGGCATGACATTTACCGCATCAACTTGATTACAGGAGCAATGACTCTGTTACTGCAGCATGATCGTTTCATCAGCGTGACTGCGGACGATGATTATCGACTGCGGTACGCAGCTCAGACAACCCCGTCCGGCGGCGTGGATTTGTATATTCCGGCAAACGGTAATTGGCAACTTTGGGATTCGATTGCCGCTGAGGACGTGATGACCACCTCGCTGATCAGTTTTGACAAGACCAACCGGATGATTTTTATGAAAGAAAGTCGCGGGCGCAACATCTCGGCGCTCGTAGTAATGGACCCTGAAGCGAAGACATCCCGCATTCTGGCGGCGTCTCCTGAATCCGATGTTTTAGGCGTGATGAGTCATCCGACCGAAAAACATATTCAGGCCGTTTCCTTTTTCTATGAGCGCATACGCTGGCAAATACTTGATTCGTCGATTGAACCGGACTTTGATTATTTGCGTACATTAACTGACGGCGACATTGAAGTAACCGGACGTTCTCTCGACGACCATTACTGGGTGGTCGTCTTTACCGTTGATGACGGGCCAGCCCGTTTTTACCTGTATGACCGCCATAACCGTGTTGCGAAATTTCTTTTCACCAACCGGAAAAACCTGGAAAACCAGCCTTTGTCCAAAACGCGGTCTGTTATTATCAAATCCAGGGATGGACTTGACCTTGTGGCCTATTACTCCATACCTTTAGGCGCCGACAGTAATCACGATGGAATCCCGGATCAACCGTTGCCTGCCGTCTTCGCACCGCACGGAGGACCATGGTGGCGGGATTTTTGGGGTTACAATCCATGGCACCAATGGCTTGCCAACCGCGGCTATGCGGTGCTGTCGGTCAACTTCCGCGCTTCTACCGGATTCGGCAAAGCATTCATTAATGCCGGAGATCGTGAATGGGGCGGCAAGATTATCGAGGATCAGGTGGATGCAGTCCAATGGGCCATCCGGACTGGAGTCGCCGACCCTGAGCGTGTGGCCGTGATGGGCGGCAGTTTCGGCGGATACTCAACTCTTGCCGGGCTGACGTTCAACCCTGAACTGTTTGCTTGCGGCGTGGACTTGTTTGGCGTTGCGAATCTCATCACATGGATTGAGTCCGTTCCACCCTATTGGAAGCCCATGTTGGATATGCTTATTACCCGCGTCGGCGATCATCGCACCGAAGAAGGCCGTTCACTTTTGAAAAAGCATTCCCCTTTGACTTATGTGGATCGTATTTGCCGACCGCTGCTGATCGCGCAAGGAGCCAACGACCCGCGAGTAAGACAGGCGGAATCTGATCAAATTGTGCAGGCGATGCAGGCCAGGGGAATACCTGTCTCCTATGCGCTGTATTCGGACGAGGGACACGGTTTTGCCCGTTCGGAGAATAATCTGTCGTTCTACGCGATTGCCGAGGGCTTCCTGGCAAAACACCTGGGAGTGCGTCACGAACCTATTGGTAATGACTGCGACGGATCAAGTATTCAGGTGCTGACCGGAGCGGAAGATATTCCCGGATTGGAAGAAGTTCTTGCTGTCAGACGGCAAGGCTCATAATGATTGTGTCGGGCCGCAATTTCTTCATCTGCTATTGATGAACAGGATAACTGTTTACGGTTGATTTTTGGTCCGGTAAAGCGTCAGCGGATATTGATGACCGGGGATTGTTGTTTCCAATTGTTCCATCCTGGATTTTATCTCATCCGGCAACTGCATTATCCTGCTTTCGGGAGATATAATGAATTTGAATTTAAAAATTTGTTTCTCCGCGTCATAAAAATCGGAAGGCTTTGAACAGCGCTCATAGTCCCGTCCGATGTAGAATACTGCTTCGTCAACCCATGAACCGTAATAGCCGATAACCGCATCCTCCGGCAGATGTGTCAATGCCGCCTGGCAGAACGGTTTGGTGGTTTTGAACTCACTGGTGACCGGATCAAGCCAGAGATAATACCAGACTAAAAAAGTCAGCATGACCGCAAGAAAAGCATTCGCTGCCGGCAATATTCTGCCCTGTTCTGATAATTTTCCGATCATATACAGCAACCCCATCAACAGTGCGGCGACGGCTATAAGCAGAATGAAATGCTGATTCAACAGGTTACTTGTTTGAATTATGGACATCCCGTCCCTGTCCGGGAAATGGGCTATTTTTTGATCTATGCCGAGTTGTCCGATTTGGCGCAAAACGCCGGTTTTCAATAATCCGGCGGCGATAACCATTATACTCAGCAGACTGAACCAGTATATTTTCCATTGCCGGGTCAATTTCGGAGATTGCTCAGACACTAGAATCAAGTAACGTCCCAGCAATATCGCCAGCGCCGGATAAAGCGGGAGTATGTAATCCCCGCGCTTGATTGCCGACAAACTGAAAAAAACGAATACCGCCAGCGTCCATGTCAATAAAAACCATGTATCCTGACGCAATGACATGAATTTTTTGCGGAATGAATAAAGACAGAACGGGGTAAGCAATGACCACGGTAACGCTCCCGCGAACAATTTCGGAAAGTAATAAAAAAAGATTTTGCGTTTTCCTTCACAGTAGGTGGTGTTGATGCCAAGGAAACGGTCAATATTCTGGTTCCAGAAAAAATCAAAAGCGAAATCGCCCTGGGTACGAACGCTTTCATAAACATACCATGGCACATTAATCACTAATCCGATAATTAATCCGCTGACCGGTTTAAGTTCCCATATCATTCGCCAGTTTCGCTCTTTGAGTGCCATTGCCAGAACAGTCAGGCCTGCCAATACCACCGAAACCGGTCCTTTGACCAGTACGCTTAATGCCAATACAAAATAGAACAGATACAAACGCCAGTTGGCCTGCCGTTTTTCAAAGTATCCCAGGTACAGGAAGATCATTGACAGCATATAAAATGAGCACAGCACAATGTCAATTCTGGCAATTCTGCCGAGATTGACGAACCCGATCATAGTGGCAAGCATGTATCCGGCCAATATTCCGGTGCCGGTCCCGTAAATTCTGCCGCCCAGCCAGCAGGTCAAAATAACGGTGATAATTGCGGCAATCACTGATGGCAGGCGCACGCTGAATTCATTGACCCCGAAAACTTTACCGGTGATGGCACAAAACCAATATGCCATGATCGGCTTTTCCGTTTCAGGTTCCCCTGCAATTACAATATTGAGATAGTTGCCGGTTTGCAGCATATTGCGCGCGACAATCGCCGCCCGTCCTTCCTGCGCTGAATATATGCCGGTTCCGCCGATGTTTATAAAGAAAACCACACAGGTAAAAGCTATAAGCAACGTCCATTGAAACGCCGTTTTATTAACAATATTCCATTTAAAAGCTGCCATATTTTATTATGTCCATATTCATTAACGTAATCCAGCCGAAAACTAATTATTTACCAAGCGATTCAACGCGCAAATATTACTTAAAATAAACAATTAATATAAGCTCTCCGAATAGAAATTTCAAAGAGATTTCAGAAAATACCCGCTATCCCTAAACGTTTGAAAATTTGAAAGAGACGGGTTTATATTTTAGTAATCTGCCCTGATAATCAACAGAAAAATGTGCCTTTACTTGATTGTTTACGAAAATCTACATATATTACCCTGTAATTTATGATATGCAGAAAAACTGTGGAATGAGCGAGAATGGGGCAAAAGCGAATGAATAAAAGTATGTTGACTGTACGTATTGCTGTCTGCGTCTGGATTATGGCGGTCGTAAATGTTTTCGCGGAACCGCAAGAAGGCAATCAGGAGCCGGCAGAACTGAAAAAACTTCGCGAGTCGTACAAACGGCAAGTTGAACAAACCATCAATCCCGTCCGATTACAGTACATTGCGCAATTAGAACGTCTGAAAAAAACATATACCAGTCAGGACAATCTCAAGGCTGCTCTTGCGGTCCAGACAGAATTGGAGAAGTTACGTGACGGTTCAGACAAGGCAGACATATCCGCTTCCGGCAATATCAGAATCAAGGCGCGTGTTGATGGGCGCGACAAGCTCATCTTTAAGGATAATAAATTGTGGTTCCGGCATGTGGATTGTGACCGGCCGAAAGATATTTCAATTGACGGAAAAAAATGGAATCCCGCATGGAACGGGAATGAGTCACGGCATTTCGAAACACTTTTCCAGCCTTTATCCAAGGCAGCGGTTAAAGTGAAGAAATTGAAGGGACGCGGTTCTGTGTCCATTGATGAATACCCGAACGATGAGAATGAAAAGACTCTGGTAATTGCCATAGATGACAAAGAGAATGGATCTGATGAGTACGAATTTGTTGTGTCGTGGTGATATGCAATGTCTACCAACAAAACGGAGTGCTCTATAGCGTTGGATATTAAGGGATAAGATTATGGAAGAAATTTCTCCTATTGAGAAAATTGCGGCCTTAATTTTGAATCAAGCAGCCGAAATGAAGTCACAAGCTGTTTTGTTAGATAAAAACGGAAATGCGAAAAGCATCATATTGAAGTTCAAGCTTGCCGGACATTGGAGGATGGATTTTGATCGACCGCCAAAGTATTTGTGGTCCAATCTGCGCAACGTATATCTGCTTTGGGCAGGTGCCGATTATTGGAAGAAAGGAGCATTTAGCGGAATTATCAGACAGCATTTTATTATTCAAGAATGGTCGCTCAATGTTTCGGAATCGCACGATGTACTTGAATTTAAACCGATAGCAAAAAATATAGACGGAACCGGTGAATCGACGGTTCGGTCATAATAGTCGCCATTAAATCATTTTTTTCCACAATAGATTGCTTCAAGTAACTGACTTGTTCAACCGCTACTATGATTTGTTTTTTCCGCCGGCGGAAAACTGATCATGTGATATTTTCAATTGTCGCAGAATCTCTTTCTCTGAGGTTAAGGGCAGGGCGCATGATTTATTGCGGCAAATGTAGGCGGTGGTTTTGCCGTCAATGGCGGTTAGTGACTTGGTGAACGGTGCGAATTGTGCAAGTTCTGCTTCGTTTTCCGGAGTTTTTACCAGCAGATACAGCGATGGATTGTAATATGAATCCGCCGCCTTGAGAATCTTTGATGTCGACGCATTTTCTGTTGGCGAAGTCACTACCGCCATTTCCGTATTGAGAGTATCGGAAGTAATAAATCCCGCCAGCGCATGAAGATAGGCGGACGGGTTCCGGGAGATTTTTACCGTAATATCATGAATCATTTTATTTGCGATTTCAGCATAGCATGAATTCCCGGAGTAATATGCCAGCTTCAGGTTATTATGCAGCATCATTGAGTTGCCGGATGGTATGACGCCGTCATTAACTTCCAGCGGACGAATAATCAGCGGCTCCGCATCGCCGGCGGTCATGTAATAACAGTTTTCTCCGGCTGCGGTAAAATGTTTCTGCACGACGGCGCAAAATTTTTCCGCATGGTTAAGCCAGGCTAATTCGCGGGTCGTGTGATACAGTTCCAGCAGGGCGGCAATGACGAACGAATAATCGTCCAACATGCCGGGAATTGCGGCATTGCCATCATCGTAACAATGTGCAAGGCGATATTCCGCCGCTGCCGCCCGGTCCAGTACCGGACGTATTGCCTGCTCCGCCGCCGCAAGAAATGACTGTTCTTTCAACGTGCGCGCCGCGTGTGCCAGCGCTCCAATCATCAATGCATTCCAGTCAGTAAGTATTTTCGTGTCTTTGGAAGGGCGAATGCGTCGCACCCGCAGTTGGAACAGCTTATTGCGCATCTCGTCCGGAATCGCGGCGGAGGCATCCCGGCGCAAGCGGAGAATATTGCCGCCGATTCTGGCATGAGCTGCTTCGTCCAGGTAATTTCCCGCTTCGGAGATGTCTGTGCAACTGGCAAGAACGCTGAATTCGGATTCCGTCAGCGCGGATTTCAATTCAGCAAATGTCCAGATATAAAAACGTCCTTCGCCTCCGGCGCTGTCGGCGTCCTCGCCGGAATAAAATCCGCCATCCGGCGAACGCATGTCACGCAAGACGTAATTAATGATTTCACGCGAGGTGTCGGCGTAAAGCGTTTTACCGGTTACTTCAAATGCCTCCAGATAGGCCTCAAGCGTAAGCGCCTGGTCATACAACATTTTTTCAAAATGGGGAACATGCCATTCCGCGTCGGTGGAGTAGCGATGAAAACCGCTGCCAAGCTGGTCGTAAATTCCGCCGTTGCGCATCTTCGTTAAGGTATTTTCCACCATCTTCAGCGCATAATTGCAATCATATCGCCACGCATAACGCAACATGAACAGCAGATTGTGGGGCGTAGGGAATTTGGGCGCTTTGCCGAAACCGCCGTTCAGCGAATCGTATGCGGCGGCGATTTCATCAAATCCGGTGTCAATCATGGTTTTAACCGGCAAGGTTCCCCCGGCGGGTTCAACTGCCGCTTGCCGGAGAATGCTGCAAATCTGTTCCGCCGAGATATCTATTTCACTGCGCTTGTTCCGCCATATTTCGGCGATAGCGGGCAATAGCTGAAGCATCCCGGCGGAATTCTGAATCGAAGTTCGCGGAATATAAGTGGCGGCAAAAAATGGTTTTTTCTCCGGGGTCATGATTATCGTCATCGGCCAGCCGCCGCGTCCGGTCAACATTTGGCAGACGGACATATAAATTGCGTCAACGTCCGGGCGTTCTTCGCGATCAACTTTGATGCTGATGAAATCTTTATTCATCAATTCCGCCACGTCCGCGGATTCAAACGATTCTTTTTCCATTACATGGCACCAGTGACAGGTTGAATATCCCACCGAAAGGAATATCGGTTTATCCTGTTCTCTTGCGGTGCGGAAAGCCTCTTCGCCCCAGGGATACCAGTCAACCGGGTTGTGCGCATGCTGCAACAGATACGGACTTTTTTCATTGATAAGCCTGTTAGCCATTATACTCCTCCCTTGGCAATATGTCTGCGATTCTGCAAGGTATTATACGCAATTCTCATATTTCAAGATGGCATCGGTTAGCGCAAAATTCAAGCGGAATAACATCAATGTAATTTTGGACATGGGACCCTTTTATTCGCGATTTCTCCTAAGATTTTATATCTTTATGTACAAAAAAATTATGCTTTTACTTGATTTTTTACGAAAATATTTATATATTTTACCATCAATTGAATGATAAATTGCCAGTCCAATACAGAACATGAGGAATAATATGGCGGAGACTGAAACAGCAACTTCCCCAACGATTCAAAAGGAGCAGAGCCAGGGATACGCCTGGCCCCCCTGGTATGCGATCCTGTCAAACTACCGGGAGCCAAGTATCAGAAAAGCTTGCTGGCAGTTGATGAATACAGTTCTTCCTTACTGCATCCTCTGGGTATTGATGATTTTATCGATCCGGCGCGGCTATCCGTATGCGCTGACTTTGGCGCTGACGGTGGTTGCCTCCGCCTTTCTGGTCAGGATATTCATCCTGTTTCACGATTGTGTGCATGGGGCGCTTTTCCGAAGCAAGGGCGCGAACACCTTCTTCGGATATTGTTTCGGAGTTTTGGTGTTTACTCCGTTCGAAGACTGGCGGTTCAGCCACCTTCGGCATCACGCCAGTTACGCGGACCTCGATGCGCGCGGGTTCGGCGATATCTGGACCATGACTCTGACGGAGTATGAAGAATCCCCGAAGGGGAAACAATTATTCTACCGGATTTACCGCAACCCCTGGGTGCTGTTTGGACTGGGCGCGTTGTTCAGTTTTCTCCTTCGCTATCGGATGCCGACCCGCAAATCGGCGCACAAGGAGCGTATGAGCGTTCTATTTACTAATCTGCTCATCTGGGCAGTAGTGCTGATTGCGGCCTGGAACATCGGCTGGCGGACGTATCTTCTCATCCAATTGCCTTTGATCTGGATAGCCGGGGCGGCGGGAGTTTGGCTTTTCTATGTGCAGCACCAGTTCGAGGGGGTATATTGGTCGCGCAAGCGGGAATGGGATGCATTGCAGGCCGCCATGGAAGGAAGTTCTTTCTATAATTTGCCGACGGTGCTGCGTTGGATTTCCGGCAATATCGGCTATCATCACGTCCATCATTTATGTTCCCGTATTCCAAATTACCGGCTGAAGGAATGCTACGATGCTATTCCGGCGCTGCAAGCCAGACCGCCACTCACGCTCAGGAAAAGTCTTTCAACCATCCGGCTGAAAGTATGGGATGAAGAACGCAAAGAACTCGTCGGTTTCCGCTGAACTTTATTTAAAGCGCCCGGCAGTCGTATTCTTGCTGGAATCTATTGAGGCCATTCTTTGCAGAGCGCCTTGAATTCCGCATTGTTGTTGAGTTCCTTGAATGACAGATCATTGACCGGATTGGGTAACTCCACATATTTTTCCAGATTGTCCCGGTATTTCAGCGTCAGCTTGAGATGCTCCAGCGCTTTAGAGAAATCGCCTTGTCCGGCGCAAGCGCAGGACAGATTGTAATGGAACAGCGGATATTCAGGATCTTTCAGCAATGCTTCCTCAAAAACTTTTCGCGCGTCCTTGAGTCTGCCGTAGTTGCTGTACGAGACTCCGAGCGCGATAATTGCCATCCGGTGTTTTGAATCTTTTAAATTGCCGCAATGGTCGCGTTCCAGCCACTTTTGCAGACATTCTATTGCTTCCTGGTATGATTTGCCCCGATACAATTCCACTCCGTATTCCAGCATCTCATCAGGAGTGGAATCATTTATTTTTATAAGGTTGAGCATGGCTGAAAGCTGTCCCGCCGCCAAAGGCGAATTAACACAGTAAAGATGCGCATTCATGCATATCCCGCCTTCCGCCCGGTAGGCATTGATATGTTTGTATGTTCCGTCCGGAGTATCGGCATTCCACTCGACAATGGCAAATTTATTATATCCGTACTTTCTGATACGGGTACTGAACAACGGATTTTTTTTATCAATGCGCCACCATTGTTCGCGGAGGAGGGTGCTGTCAAGTATCTGATGGTTATACTCGGCGGTTATCGAAAAATTGATCCCGGTTTCAGGCAGTTTGGCGGCGACATAATAAGTTTTGTGGTTTTTAGCTGTTCTTGATTCGATGAGCTCAAACCCGCTAAGGTCAAGATCAATGCGTTTTTCCCCCAGCAGCAGCGTGCTGCCATGTGCCGCCATGACGGACATCCAGAATATAATGAACAGAAACTTAGTCATTGTCATTGCATCCTTCCAGTAATTTATTCTACCGGACGGGCGGTGCTGCGTCGAACAATAAGCGTGGTATTGATTATAGTTTCGGCGGGAGGTGTTTCGCCGCGCAGAATGATTTGCAGATTATTGCGGATGGCTTCGGCTATTTTCGGGGTATGCTGGCTGACGCTGGTCAGATCGAGGTCTTCGGCCACCGTGGTATTGCCGAAGCCGCACAGCGAGCAGTCTTCCGGAACTCTAATGCCTTTTGAGGCAAGCAACCTGAAGACCCCGGCTGCGATGGTGTCATTGCCGCATAATATTGCCGTGGGCGGACGCTTTATGGCGAACAGTTCTCTGGCTGCATAATATCCCCATTCGCGGGATGGTTCTTTGCATTTAATATATTTTTCCGGAACCTCAATATCATGTTTTTTAAGTACGTCGAGAAAGCCTTTCAGCCGGAGTTCCGAGGTATGTTCATAAGTTCCGCTGATATGCGCAATTCTGGAATGTCCAAGACTGACAAGATGCTCAGCAATCTTTTCTGCTCCTTCATAGTCGTCAGAAATGATGCGCGGAATGTTTAATTCAGGTATAAACAGATCAAAAAAGATTACAGGAATTTTCAACTCGCGATATTTGCCGGCACATTGGGAATTCGGGGCGGCAATTAAGGCTTCCGCGCCGGACTCTACCATGAAATCCAGTATTTTTTCTTCTTTATCTTTGATCCTGTTGGTGATATGGACTACCGGATGCAGTCCGGCTTCACTGAGAAATTTTTCCAGCTCGGCGAAAATCTTGTAATAAAACACTTCGTCATCAGGGAAGATAAAGCCGACAATTCCGGTTTTCCTGGATAATGACGGCCTGGTTCCGACAAAGTTGCCGCGGCTTGGTTCCTTGTAAATCAAATTCTCCATTTCCAGCAACCGCAACGCTTTACGCAGAGTCAGGTGATTGACGCTGAACATATCGGAAAGAATACGTTCTGAGGGCAGGGGATCGTTTTTCTTCAGGCGCTTTTCTTTGATAAACAGCCTGATAGTCTCTGCCAGAGCGATATATTTTTCAGGTTTCCCGCGTTTCATGGGTCTTTTATACTTTCGCTGTTATAATGTTTATTACAGCTTATTATACATCGTCCGCAAGGAAAATCAATCAACTCAATACTATATTAATTTAAATTATATCGATATATTATTATATCGATGTAATAGTAATTATGAATATAAAAAATATTTATATCGATATATTAAAAATAACAAAAAAAGATAAATGCGGTCTTGACTATATCGACTCCATCAGGTATCTTTTAATTAACGCGGAGATTTACTTATGTCAGAAGTGTTAAGAAAAAGTGATAAAAATATAGTGGAACTGAATTCCGGTTCCGGTAAAATATTTATTGCCCCCGGCCTGCAAGGACGGGTGTTTTGCAGTTTAGGCAGCGAGCTTATCCATCGATTTGATGATAAACTGGCATCCAGACCGCATCCGGAAGAATTTAATAATATCGGCGGTAATTCACTTTGGCCCGCACCGGAAGGCGGCGATTTTGCATTTAATTATCTTCCCGGTTCCGGCTGGCTGGTTCAGAAAGGCATAAATTCCGACTGTCCCGGAGTAACCCGATCTGATAAGACTTCGGCGGTTGTGGAAAAAGAGATTGTTTTGAAGAACCGTAAAGGCGTTTCAGCCGGTATCAGATTTGTCCGGGATGTCAGAATTAAAGACATTTCCAGCGTCTTGTCAGGATATGAACTGGAAGGAATTGCATATTGCACCGAAGACTCGCTGGAGATGCTTGAACCTCGCAGTCCGTCTGAGTTTATGATCGGGGCCTGGTCGCTGGAACAGTTTCCGCTTCATGACGGCATTATCGCTTTCGGCCGTTTATCTTGCCCGGCGGCAGGCTGCGTCAATGATGATTTTTACGGGGACGCGTCTGCCCGGATGGCTTATGATTCAAACATTTTTACGTTCAAACTGGGCGGCGCTGACCGTTTGCAGATCGGCATCAAAAAAAGTTTCGGACCGCAGTTAATCGGCTCATATGACAAGTCCCGTTCGTTGCTGATTATCCGCCGGACGGTTTTACAGGACGGTGTTTATTTCAATATCGCGGATAACGACCAGAAGCGCGGCCCGTTTTCGGCGGCTGATGCTTACAGCATTTTTAACGGCGGGGCTCTGGGCTTTTACGAACTTGAAACGATAGCGCCCATGATAGTGGAAAACGGTTTGGTTAAAGGCAGCAGGCTGCCCTCGGAAACGCTCATATTGCGCGGCGAGGCAAATAAACTTGCGGCTTTTCTCAATAGTTCTGAAATAATGGTCAGTTCTGACCTGATAATCAATTAAAGGTATGGATATGGATAAAATTAAAGTTGTTCTGGGATTTGACATGGAAACCGATATCGGCAGTTGGACTCCATGGTACGATGGGTTGAAAAATGGTACGCCGGTTATTTTGAATATTCTCAAAAAACACGGAATTACCGCCACATTCTTTTTTACCGGCGACAGCGCCAAAAAGAATCCGAAAGCGGTTAAGGCCGTGAAAACTGCCGGACATGAGATTGGCTGCCATACGCTGTTTCATGAGACTATCGGGGAAGCGCTGTTCGAAATTCCGGGAATGATGCCGATATTGCCGGAGGAGGTGGAAAACCGCATTCGTCTGGCCACGGAATGGGTTGAAGAAGTCGCCGGCGTTCGTCCGGTATCGTTCCGCTGTCCGCGCTTGTTCGGTTCCACTGCCGTGGTCAATGCGCTGGAAAATCTGGGATACAAGACCGATGCCACTTATCCAATGTATTATTTCCGTGAACAACTGATTCCATATCATCCCGCTAAAAAAGACTGGACCAGGAAAGGACGGATGAAGATTGTTGAACTGCCGAATTTCGCCGACCTGTCCATGAAGTCAAAGGATGAATTTGGCCGCGATATGGATCAGTGGCCGCTGTTCAGGACTGAAAGCGCGGATAAAGTCATGGAACATATTAACGGCTATATTGCTTTTTGCAGTAAAAAGGGCGTCGAACCGTTCCTCTGCTTCTATTTCCACCCGTGGGAATTCTGGCCGATGCGTGAAGGGCTGATTCATTACGGGGAAGGCGCGGTCATGCCTGATCCGTTCATTATCAAGAACTGCGGAAAATATGCGGAGGAGCAGTTTGACCTTCTGATTGGCCGCCTGAAAGAGCTTGGCGCGGAATTTTATCAGGCGCGTCAGATTACAACATAAAAGAGAGCAGATGAACTTTAGTTACCTTAAAAGTATTTAACCATAAAAAACAGGAGAATCAATCATGTTTACAATCCCGAAATCAGAGTATTTGAAAAGAATCAAAGACTTCCAGAAGAACATCAAGGCCGCCGGGCTGGATGCCTGTCTGGTGCATGGCAACGAAGCGGATTTCGCCAACGTTCGCTATCTGAGTGAATACTGGCCGACTTTTGAAGCAGGCGGAGTGTTTGTTCCGGCGGAAGGCAAGGCGATATTGATTATCGGCCCGGAAAGTGAAAACTATGCCAAAGGCCGCAGCGTTATTCCCAATATCATGAAGATGGTCGAATATCGTGAATCCGCCGAACCGAACTATCCCGGCATTGCGGTAGCGCATTATCCGGATGTGGTGAAGGCTTCCGGCTGCAAAAAACTCAAAAAACTCGGGTTGGCCGGTTATTCGGTCATGACCCTGCCGGTTTATATGTCGTTGCAGAAAGAACTGCCTGGCGTCGAACTGATCAAGGCTGATCAAACGCTGCTGCCGCTGCGCTTTATCAAGAGCGCCAATGAACTGAAATGTATGCGCCGCGCCTTTGAGATCAGCGAACTTGCAATCGATGCGATTCTGGCTGAAGTCAAACCCGGGATGACTGAATTTCAGGTTATCGGCATTGCCCAGCGTGAAATCTACAAACACGGCGGCGAGTATGAAGGCCATGCGCTTTACTGTTTCTGCGGTGACCGCACCAATAACGCCATTTGCCGTCCGACCAGCAATAAACTGATCAAAAATGAAGTCATTCAGTTGAATATCGGCGCGCGCGTCGGCGGATATTCCTCCAGTGTCGGGTTGCCGTTCTCCATCGGCAAACTGCCCGCCCGCAAAAAACGCCTGGTGGAATTCGGGCTGGTTGCGCATGAAAAAACCATGGATTTGATGGCTGCCGGCAAACCTGCCGCCGCTGTTGTCAAGAAATATGAGGAATGGGTAAAGAAACAAGGGTTCGGCAAATACCTGCTTTACGGACCGTGTCACGCTATCGGCATGATGGAAGTCGAACAGCCCTGGATGGAATCGGTATCCACTTACGACTTGCAGGAAAACATGACGTTCCAGGTCGATACTTTCTTCTATGATGAAGACTTCGGCCTGCGCTGGGAAAACGGCGTAGCGGTCAAAAAAGGCGGAGTTGAAAGACTCTCCAGCAAATACATCAAGATGGTAGAACTTTAACTCAAAAAACTAAATTTGAACTCTTTAAGACCACGCTCGCAGGCGTGGTCTTTTGCTTTTTACCGGTAAGAATTTATAGAAAGAACGCTAATGTTGAGTTCCTGAAAACGGATATTCCACATGGGCAAAAAAATCAAGCAAGAGACCTTGAAGGGACAGAGAAAATAGCAGCCGAGTACCTTATTCTTGTATAGGATTCTAATTGAAGTATTTTCATTGTACTTGAATTCCAACAAAGCTCAATTAGGTTAAGCCAAGAACAGGATGGTTTAGAGGTCATTCCAATATTTTATATTAAGCCTGATGGAAGCTTGATGCCTGGCCGCCGTCCTGAAACGAACACTCTGTATATGATAAATATGATTAATTTACTAAGAATACTTGTGTTAATATCTTCTTTATTCTGGTCATATTTCATAATCATTGCAAGCTCCCAAATGTACGGGATATTTCGGATTTATTACGGATATCCTAAAGGCCAGGACTGGATTGTGCTAATTCCGGCAATTACCAAACTGGCTATTGATTACTTCTGGATTCCATTTTCTCTAGTGATTATTACAGGGTTGTTTTCCATAATCAACTCCTATTTTTCAAAAATCGAGGGAAAGAACATTTTTATAATGCAAATGACTTTGTGGATACATTTTTTCATAGCCTGGATAATTCTTTTTTGTTTTTTCTATGTTGGCTTTACTGGCGGCGGGTGCTTACATCATGGTCCGGAGTTTGAAATGGAACGATTTCAAAACTGCTGTTTCGGTTTCTTTCCAATAACATTGTTTGCATTGCTGCTTGTTCCTTGCAGTTTAATTCTGAATTATAATAAAAAGATCGAGGCGACAGCGTCTCCGCCGGTTACTTTACAATAAACTTTGGATATGGACATGACAATAAAAAATATGCTGCCATTTATGATTATTCTATTATGTCTTTGCTTGTCGGGATGTGGAACTGTTTTGATGAGGGAATACCCGTCTTTACGAGCAGATGAATTTCCTTACTATCCCGCGACGTGTTATGATGTATCAAACATAGCAGAGGGTGGTGCGTTTTATACCACTGATAGGGTTATTGGCTGGCTTGTAATAGTTCCTATTCACGTTATTGATCTTCCGATTTCATTAGTTACGGACACTCTGCTTTTTCCAGCAGATTATATCAGGGAAACAAACAAAGAAGAAAACACCCAAACTAACGCTTCTCGCTGACCTGAATCCGGAGCTGGTATTTGTTTTTTGCATTCGCCGGATTAAATTAAGAGGTTTGTTTTATGCTATAGGCGTTTGAATATTGTAATCAGGATGGGCGGCGATTAAATTGGGCAATATAAATCAAGTATTTTATTTTGGCAGCATCCCGGTGGTTCTGCCTGAAGATACGGTTTATTCGCGTTTGGGACGGAATCGGTTTCTGAACCGGCTGCCGGAAGCGCAGAAGAACCTGATCGGAAAGTATATTGCCGAAGGAGTTGCGTTGTGCCATCCTGCCGGTTGCTGGTTAAGGCTGAACATCGTTGCAAGAACTGCGGCATCGGTGACGCTGGAAAACGGCGATACGTTCAACAGCGTCAACCTGGCGGAACTGCTGGCGTCCAGTCAGGCGGCGCTGCTGACGGCGGCAACGGTTGGCGGCGGCATCGTCGAAGCATCCTCAGCGGCTTCCGTTGCCGGAAATGGGACCAAGGCGCTGGTTTATGATGCGGTCGGGAGCGAAATGGCGGATGAAGCCATCGGCTGGATTCATGAATATGTCGGACAGCAGTTAAAACGCGGCAGCGAGAAATTAACCCGTCGGCGTTTTTCTCCCGGTTACGGAGATCTGGGACTGGAAAACCAGAAAATTATTTATGATATCTTAAATCTGGAAAAATTAGGGATCAGGCTGAATGAAAGTCTGATAATGGTACCTGAAAAATCGGTGACCGCAATTTCCGGAATTGAACGTAATTAGAGAACATTTTTAACGAGGAATGATTTAATACATGACAAGAAGCGAATTTCAACAACTGTTGACGGGAAAAATAGTGATTCTGGACGGCGCCACCGGAACTGAACTGGTGAAACGGGGCATGCCGCAGGGCGTCTGTCCGGAATTGTGGATACTTGAAAATCCAGCGGCGATGATTGAAATTCAGCAGGCTTATCGTGCGGCAGGCTCGGATATCGTATTTGTGCCGAGTTTCGGTGCTAACCGTTTTAAACTGGAAGAGTTCGGCTTGGCTGACCGGCTGGCTGAAATCAACTGTTCGCTGGCTGAACTGTCCCGCCGCGCGGCCGGAGACGGCCTGGTGTTCGGCGATCTGGCGCCTACCGGGAAATTCATCGAGCCGTTGGGCGATATTCCGTTTGAAGATGTCGTGAATGTTTACAAGGAACAGGTCGCGGCGCTGCTGGATGGGAAGGTTGACGGGTTCGTCATTGAAACAATGATGGACATTCAGGAAACCCGGGCGGCGTTGCTGGCGGTTAAAGAATCCTGCGAACTGCCGGTCATGGTGACGATGACTTTTGACGAGCACATGCGGACGCTCACGGGCAGCGATCCGGCTTCCGCGCTGATTACGCTTCAAGCCATGGGCGCTGACGCGTTCGGCTGCAATTGTTCCACCGGTCTCGGCGATATGCTGGAAATCATCAAAAGAATCAAACCTTACGCCACGATTCCGTTGATTGCCAAACCCAATGCGGGGATACCGAAACTGGTATCGGGGAAAACGGTATTTGATATGTCGCCCCCTGCATTTGCCGCGTATGTGCCGGAACTGGCCGCCGCCGGGGTAAATATTATGGGCGGGTGCTGCGGTTCCACTCCGGAACATATCCGTGAAACGGCTCAAAGTGCAGCTCAATGCAAACCGGTACTGCCGGTCATAATATCCTTGAGCGCGGTTTCCGCTTCCGGAAGCTATTGTCTGCTCGGCAGCGACAAGCCTTTCGCGATAGTCGGAGAGCGCATCAATCCCACCGGCAAGAAAGCGCTTCAGGCGGAATTGCGCGAGGGGAAGCTTGCCATGGTAAATAATTTTGCCCGCGAGCAAGCCGCTGCCGGGGCTGCGATTTTGGATGTCAACATGGGGCTTTCCGGAATTGATGAAAAAGCAATGATGTTAAAGGCAATTAAGATGCTGGGAAACGGGCTGCCCCTCTGCATAGATTCCACCAACAGCGAAGTCATTGAAGCGGCTCTCCGGATTTATCCCGGACGGGCGTTGGTCAACTCGATTTCCGCCGAAAAAAACAGGCTGGAAAAGACCTTGCCGGCGGCGGCCAAATATGGAGCGATGTTCATTTTGCTGCCGCTGGCGGATAATGGAATTCCGGAGACGGCTGAAGGCCGCAAGGAAATCGTCAAAAAGGTATTCGAAAAGGCGGAAAAATATGGATATTCGAAAGCGGATATCTGTGTTGACGGCCTGATAATGACAGTTTCCTCGAATCAGAATGCCGCCGCGGTTTCGCTGGACCTGATCGAATGGTGCAGCCGCGAACTCGGGGTCAACACGATCTGCGGCTTGTCCAACGTCAGTTTCGGCATGCCTCAGCGGGGTTACATAAACAATACATTTCTTGTTATGGCGGTCAGTCGCGGCTTGAACATGGCGATTGCCAATCCGTCGGCTGAAATGCTGATGCCGCTGGTTGACGCCGGCAATGTCCTGAACGGGCGTGATTACAAAATGAAGCGCTATGTCGAAAAATACGGTGCGACGGAGCAGGGGGGCAAGGTCCTGGTCATCGTGAAAAGCGATGATCCCGCGCGGCATGTATTCAATTGCGTCGTTACCGGCGACGAAGAGAGCATTGACGGTGCGATCAACAAGGCGCTGGCGGGCGGAATAACGGCGAAAGAAATTGTTGATAAAAGTTTAATTCCCGCCATCAACCGGGTAGGGGAGCTTTATGACTGTAAAGAATATTTTCTGCCGCAACTAATTATGAGCGCCGATACCATGCGGAAAGGATTTGAGGTGCTGGAGCCGTTGCTGGAGGAACATAAATCCGCGAACGACAAGCCGAAAGCGGTAATTGTGCTGGCGACGGTGGAGGGAGATATTCACGACATCGGCAAAAATATTGTCGCTTTGATGTTAAGAAATTACGGTTTTAAGGTAGTTGACCTGGGAAAAGACATTTCCGCCAGGCACATTGTTGCCGCGGCCAGAGAAAACAATGCCGCCGTTATCGGCCTTTCGGCCTTGATGACGACAACAATGATTAAGATGCCGGAAGTTATTCAACTGGCGAAAACAGAAGGGTTGGACAAAATCAAATTCATGGTCGGCGGCGCTGTCGTTGATCAGAGTTATGCCGATGAGATCGGGGCGGATGCTTATGCCGCGGACGCAATGGAAGCGGTCAGGATTGCACAGAAATTTACTGCTTGAAGCAGCAGTGACATTGCTTTATATTGAAGACTGCTTTGTTTTTTGTTAATTTATGTGTTATTCTCTTGATTTTATAAATGTCTGCGTTATTTTACCATTATAGAGTTTTAATGCGTGTTAAAAATCATGAATCTGATACTTTTGCTTCATGAATTTTTTTGTAATATTATTCTATATTTAGTGTTTGAAGTTTTTGTATACCGCATTATGTTGTGCAAAATTGATAATTAAAATAAATATAATCAGGAGTTTTATTATCCATGTTTAAACAGTTATGGCATCCGGAAATGATTCAACATCATATTATGCAGCACAATGGCAAAGAGCCTCTGAACTCATATTACTATGCGACCCACTATCCCGATGTTTACGCGGCGGCGGAGCGTATTTTCGGATCATGGGGCGAAGCCATCGAGTCCTGCGGTCTTGATTACAGTCTGATTAAGAAATACAAGTCATGGACAAAACAGGCGGTGCTGGATGAAATCAGACGGCTTGCCAAAGAAGGCGAACCGCTTTTTTCGCAAAATGCCCAGAAGCAGCATAAACCGCTGTATATGGCGGCGATTAAACGTTTCGGCAACTGGGGCAAAGCGATCCAGGGTGCCGGCGTGGATTATAAGAATGTCCGCTTGCGTCGGAGTATGACAAAAGCAGATATCAAGAAAGAAATTCTGGAGCTGTTTCGTCGCGGAGAAGTGCTGTCATACACCAATATGCGTGAGAATTATATGTATCTGCAGGCGGCGGCGATGAAAAAGCTGGGCGACGGCAGTTGGGCCAGAGCCCGCCGCGAATGCGGGATATTGACCAATTACCGGCTGCGTCCGGATCGCCGTCAGGCTTAAATAATTTTTTTCCCCGTAATATTTTCGCTCCTGAATGTTTTGCACGTTCAGGAGCTTTTTATTTTATCCTGACAGTATCCGGGCGGCTTAACTTTCGAACAGCACACGCAGGAACTGGTTCAGAAAAAAGAACTGCTGTATTTCAACGTTTTCTCCACAAAAATAGTCATTTACCGGTTTTTTCCCGTAATTTATTGATTTGTGCAATAAAAATATGAATTCTGCGTTATATTAGTTGTTAATGTGAATCCATTAACAATTGAGAGATGATTTATACGATGCAAAAGATTATGTTAAGCGGCAAAATTCATACCGCCAGACTTACGGGATGTGAGCTTGATTATGAAGGCAGCCTGGAGATAGACCCTGAGTTATTGAGTGCTGCCGGCATGTTGCCGTATGAGAAAATTCTGGTGGTAAATCGTTCCAACGGTGAGCGGCTTGAAACCTATGCGATACCAGGCCAGGCCGGCAGTAAACGGTTCTGCCTCAACGGACCGGCTGCCTATAAGGGCAAGGTCGGTGATGTAGTGACGATTATGGCTTTTTCGATGTGTTCCCAGGAAGAAGCCGTGAAGATTAAGCCGAAAATAATTGTCCTTAATCAAGATAATGTTATTGTTCAGCGGAAAGGCGGCGCTTAAACGCCGGAAGGAACTGCCTGATGTTCAGCCTGCTGAAAAAAATCAGGGTTATGTTGAAAGCAAATGATTGCAGCCGGAACGGGCAGATTATAGCGGAATATGCAATTATGCTGGCGCTGTGCGCCATTGTTGCGATTTCACTTTTAATACTGATGTTTTATTTCTCCGAATACGGGTGGAGAGTAATTAATTTGGTGAGTATTGATTATCCATAATTTAAGGTTATATTATTATTAACAAACAGGAGGTTGGTAATGAGAGTCAAAAAAACAAATGCTAAAGGTCAGGCAGTTGTAGAATATATCATTATTATTGTGATTGTTGCTATTGCTGCGCTTGTCGTTCTTGGCGCATTCAGTGACCGCTTGAGAGCCATGATTGCGGGCGTTACAACGTCTCTCGGCGGAACAGAGCAAACTGTCGATGCCGGTTCATCGTTACAGAAACTTAAGGATCTCAAGGAAACCGGAACTGATACCACTCCGTAAACTGATTATCTTTTACGAATGCAGTTTAAGCCATTCATGAATTTTCATGGATGGCTTAATTTTTTTGTGCGTCCGGCAAGCAGAAACTTTCAGACAGTTACTCAGCTTCGGTGTCTTCAGCATTGCTGTGAGTATTAATGGAGGGCGAGGCATCTTCAAGGTCGGGGATGGTTTCATCAGAAGTATCTTCCGAGGTGTCAACCGGTGTTTCAATCTCTTTGCCGCTCAGCCATTCGGTAAAGAAACGGGCGGCCAGCGGTGCGCAGGAACGTCCGCCGGTTTCGCCGTTTTCAACCAGTATGGCGACGGCATAGGTTTTGTCTTCATAAGTAGTGCCGAAGCCGATGAACCAGGTGTTTTTGTGTCGGTTATAAGAGGGCCCTACTTCCGCGGTTCCGGTTTTACCATAGAGGTCAATGACTTCGTTTTTTGCATTTTTCCCGCTGCCGTGAGGCGAGTTAACCGAAAGATGCATTCCCTGTCTGACGATGTTGAGGTTTTCCGGGGTCGTTTTCAGATGTCCTTTGACTTCCGGTTGAGTTAATTGCAGCAGATTGCCGAAAGGATCGCGAATTTCCTTTAATATATACGGGCGGTAAACAGTTCCGCCGTTGGCTATGGCGGCGCAATATACAGCAGCCTGGAGTGGGGTGATCAGGATGATGCCCTGGCCGATGGAAAGCAGCGCGGTGTCATATTTGTTCCATTTGTAGCCGGTGGCGCGTTCTTTAAATTCGGATGTCGGTATTTGTCCTTTCATATCAGGCAGGCAGAAACCGGTGCTGCGGCCGATACCGGCGGATTGCAGGACTTCGGAGATGGCGTCAAGCCCGGCGATGCAGCCGTTTTCAATGAAATAATTATTACAGGAGTTTTCAATGGCTCCGGTCATGGTCAGCGGTCCATGACCGCCCGACTGCCAACTGGCGCATCTGATTTTGGAATTGCCGATGCGAGTTTGTCCATCGCACACGACCTGTTTGTTCGGAGATACTCCGCTGTTCAGGATAGCCATTGCCACCAGCGGTTTCAAGATGGAGCCTGGAGTATAGACTCCGCTGGTGGCGCGATTAAGCATCGGCTTGCTTGGATCTTTATTAATATTGCTGTAATATTCCTGATAAATCTTCGGAGAGAAATTTCTCAGATCAAAAGTCGGGGCGGACGCCATGGCGATAACGGCGCCGGTTTCGGCATCCAGCAGCACAAACGCGCCTTTATTGCCGCGCATGACAGAATCGGCGATTTTCTGCGCTTTCCAGTTGATGGTCAGAACGATGTTGTTTCCATCCATCGGCTTAATGCCTTCATCCAGGGTTTTGTAAACGTAGCCGCGATGGTCCACCTCCACCAGGCTGTAACCGGGGATGCCCCGCATGCCTCTGACGCCGGGATTGCCGATGACGTCGAAAATGTCGAAAGTCTTTTCCACGCCGCGTTTGCCGACCAGGTCCGGAATGTAGTAAGAGTATTCGTCACGGTCTTCGGCGCTTACCGGGTCTTCCGGCCGGGTAAAACCAATGATATGGGCGGCAACACTGCCTTCCGGGTAAACCCTGGTTGTACGGGGAACGATTCCCAACCCTTTGATGCCGGGGGATATTTCATGCAGGATGAACATTTCTTCGCGGTTCAGGTCTTTAAATACAGGGAACGGCAGGCCGGGGCGGCTATTCAAATGGCGGACCAGGTCCTCTTTGGTAATCGCCGGACGTTTTATTTCTTTCGCCAGATAAGCGGCGGTGTCGAGAATATGATTAATCGTTTTATTGCGATCCGGCTGACGCATTTCCTCAAGGTAGAAAAAAGCGTCGTAGGCCGGTGCGTTATCGGCAAGTATATGCAAGTCCGAAGTCAGGATTCTTCCTCGCAGCGACGGTTCGCGAATTCTGCGGATGGACTGTTTGGATATTTTTTCCCGGTGCTGCGGCCCCTCCTGGATCTGTTCAACCCAGAGTTTTAGCATGAGTATGCCGTATCCGGCAAGCAGGATAAACCCGATAATTACTATTCTGGAAGTGTAAGTAGTCAAATTGATCTTCATGCTATTTCCTGATGGTAAGCTGGTGTTTGGCATCAACGTAAGCCGGCAGTCCCAGCGATTTGCCGAAATGATCGCATACGACAATTATAAACGGCAGGAACAGAGCACAGAAGCTCATGACAAAGAACATTGACGGCAGCCATTCATCAAAAATATAAATGCCCCAGCCGTTATTGTAGATTTTGATCAGCATTTGAGGAAGAATTGTAATCATCGCGGTAAGAATTCCGGGAATGAAATTGATGGAGGCCGGCCGTACCTGCTGATACAACAGCCAGAATGCCGCCAGTCCGCAAACGGCCAGGAATATCAGTGGAGTCTGGTTCGATACGCCGTAGAGTATATCCAATACCAATCCGGAAACAACCGCGCAGAACATGCCGCGCTGCCAGCCGAAACAGACAGTTATATAAAAAATCATGGTAGCTGTTATGGGCAGGAAAACTCCCAGATTGCCGATCAGAATTTGACCGATGATGGAAAAAAACATGAGAAGAAATATGTAAAACATGATCATGGGCTGTATCTCACATTTAGTGTCTTTATTTCATTTTTAACAATAAATTCAGAAGTCAGGAGTCAGAAGTCAGAATGGAAAGCATAAAATCAGAAGCCAGAATAAAAGGCATACTTAACCAACCCTGATCTCCTGCCTTACTCCCATATATTATGTATCCCGAGTTATATCTTTATTCTTTAAATTGTCTTTTCTTTCTTGTATTCATTCTGACTACTGTCTCCTGACTTCTGACTTCTCTGTCTTCCATCAGTCTTTTTTTACCGCGACGATGACGTATCTGATGTTATCCATGTCCACTGCCGGTTTAACTTTGGCCGACATGTATAGTTTACTGCTGAAGACCGAGGGTGACCGTTCAATATCAACAAGCTGTCCGATGTAAAGTCCCGGCGGAATCTCTTCTCTGGCGCCGGCAGTGACTACGGCTTCACCGGGGCTGTATATTTTATTGCACGACATATAGGTCAGATTGGCCAGGCCTTCACTCATGGGGCTTTCGCCGCCATTGACAAAGCCGAATGATCCTGACCTCGGAAGAATAGCTGCAATGTGGGTTTCCGGATTGACCGTAGTGGAAATTTCGGCAGAATGGCGCGAGACGCTTCGGACAATTCCGAGTACGACGGCTTCGTCTTTACGTTCCCGTTCGCCGCGGGCGAGTACGACGGCACCTTTGATGATACCGTCATTGCTGCCCTTGTTGACGGTGAAAACTTCCTGCCATGCCTGCGGATTGCGCATTATTACTTCCGCAAAAATGAAATTGTAGCCTGTTCGCGGCTCCAGTTTCAGCAGGCGGCGCAGTTCTTCATTATCCATGTAGAGTTCCGCGATAACGGCGATTTTTGCCGCGAGTTTCCGGTTCTCCTCAAGCTGCTGTTCCAGTTTATGCGCAAGCGTCTGCTTGTCATGAATCAGCAGCGTTTTATCCGAAAGATAATATTTGAAATCTGAAGGAATCGAGAGGTAAGGGTAAAAGAAATCGCTGACAGACCTTGAAAAAGCAAGCCTGAGTGTCTGGAATGCAGAAGTTCCCAGCAGAATCAGCAAGGCTGAAGCTACCAGGAAATAAATCACTTTAACGAATCTTTTACTCTTTGACCACGGCATTTCAAATGTTGTTCAGTTTGTTTTTTACGTTATCCAATTCATCGGAAGCCTCGGACAACAGTCTGTCGATGAGCGCTTTTACCGGGAGAATATCCTTGGCCAGGCCGACGGACTGTCCCGCCATCAGCGATCCGTATTCGACGTCGCCGTCAACCACGGCTTTGCGCAAAGCACCGACCCAGTATTTCTCAACTTCGGCCTGAGCCTGTTCGCGGTGAATTATGCCTTCATGCATTTCCTTGAGCAGACGCAATTGAAGCGCTCCAAAGTTTGCCAGCCCTTTGTTGCGCAGCGAACGCACGGCAACTACCGGCAGTTTGGAATCGTATTGCGGAGTGGAAACGGCATCCCTGGCCTCGGCCCGCATAAACGCGTCTTTGAATTTCGGATGCGCGCAGCATTCATCGGTCATCACAAACCGGGTTCCAAGCTGCACGCCGCTGGCGCCCATCATGAACATGTGCGCCATCATTTTCCCGGTGGCAATGCCGCCGGCGACGAAAACCGGAATTTTTTCGCTGACCTGGAACAGTACCTGCTGTAAAAGCACCATTGCGGAAACGTGTCCGATATGGCCGCCGGCTTCGCTGCCTTCCAGAATGATGGCATCCGCGCCGAAACGGATCATGCGTTCAGCAATTGACAGGGTTGACGCGAAGCACATGACCTTCGCGCCGCTTTCCTTGGCGATCTCAATTTCTTTTTCTTTCGGAAAGCTTCCCGCGAAAACGATATATGGCATTTTCATTTCCTTGAGCATGGCAAGATGATCGCGATAAGCCGGAGCAATAGTAATCAGGTTCACGGCAAAAGGTTTGTCCGTGAGGTCCTTGGTCTGTTGAATCTGCTGCCGCAGGATTTCAACCGGCGCGTTGCCGCCGGCCAGTGAAGCGAAACAGCCATTGTTGCATACCGCGGCAACCAGGCCGGGTTCCGAGACCCAGGTCATTGCTCCGCAAATAATAGGGTATTTGCAGTTCAGGAAGTCACTGCCGCGTTTCATCATGCATTCAAGATTTTTGTTACAAGCCATTATTCATCCTTATTTCTGTTTAATAAAAAAAATAACGATAAACCATTAATAAATTTTGCCTGGTGCGGCATCCGTGGTTTATCACCAGCCGGATACAATACGCCTTTAAACGGCTTTTTGCAATATATTTTGCAGGAAAGACGGTCGATCAATCCTCAAGGAACTTTTTTTCCACTGAATCAAGATATTTGTTCAGGGATGGCCACATCGCATAGTCTTTTCTGCTGACTTCATTGATTTCACGACTGTAGAGAGTGGCCGGCGACAGTTTCGCATTTTCCACGTTCGATAAATAGTCTTCAATCGCTTCCTGTTTTTTCAGTTCTTTATCGAGATCGGCAAAGGCGGTGATCAGTTGCTCTTTGGATTTGCTTTCGGATTTGTTGCCTATGCCGTTTAATGCTTGATTAAGATTGTCAATCGCGTCCGTAAGCAATTGCGGACAGGCATTTCTGATGGACTCTGCAATATTGATTTTTTCAAGCAGTACGGCATTTTTATTCTCGACTAACGGCAGCTTTTCCGGTAAATCCGTAATATCCATCGTCTCCTCTTTCGTTTCGTTTTTTCCTTTCTTTACCATACATGTCACTTTTCTGAGAACTGCTATTTTTTCTTCTATTTGTTTAGCTGTAAAAGGGTTAAACAGCGAAAGCGCTCTTTCTTTGACTACTGCGTCAAACCATGACTGGACTTTCTTCTCATCCGAATCGTTGGACGATGAATTTTTAAAGTATTTTTCCAGAACCACCCGTTCCACGGTTGAGGAAAATATTTCCTCCGGCGAGTACTTTTTCTGCACGGACAAGAAGATAATGTCGTTTAAAATATGTTCAGACCCGGACGAAATGACTTCGATTTTTTTTACCAGAAAGCTGCAAACTTCTTCATAAAACTCAAAAGCCGCGCCATCGTTTTCATGGTAGAGCGGCTGCGATATTATTTTTCTTAACTCAGGAATTTTTCCTTCAATCGCACATGCTCTTAATCCCGGTATGTAATCTATGTCAAAGATTTTTGAAGATGTATATCGTTCCCGTACCATTCCAAGCATTCCGGTCAGCATCCATTGCGGCAATGCATTGAAATTTCCTTCCGGCTTGATTCCAAGACGGCATAGTATCATCACTGAAATCAGATATTTATTAACCTGATAGTCATCTTTCCATTGTTCATATTGATTGCTTACGGATACTGTTACGAGATCATCTGTTTGCTGCAGCGTTACTTTTTCTTTTACGTCAGGAGTAATTAAAATTTTACAATTCAGCACTCCGCGTGCGTGGTTATTTTTAATCAGGCGGCTGACAACCGCGTCCAGTTGTTTGAAGTGGTCCATGAAGATAAAATACTGACTGTCAGATTTTTTAAATTGAACGGACAGTCCGGGAGAGACGGCAACACTGCTTTCCGCCATGAGCGTTTCGCAGCAGAACAGAATGCCGAACATGGCTGGAACCATCATCAGTCTCGCTGATATTCCCTTTGTCATGACAGTCCTTTTCATTTTTTTGTAAAACACGTTTCTAAGTTTCGCTCCGGCGGTTGTTTTTTGCCAATCCGGAAGTAATATATTCAGGATATCTTGAAATATAATTTGGATTGGAACAAAACACAAGAAATATGATTGATGAAAAGTAGTGAAAATAAATTTTATCCGTCGGTAATGACAATTGCGGGCAGCGACAGCGGCGGCGGCGCCGGTATTCAGGCCGATTTGCGGACATTTGCCGCTTTCGGTGTTTTTGGCTGTTCCGCGATTACGGCGGTGACTTCACAGAACCCGAGCGTCGTGAACCGCATTGACCCGCTGCCTGCGGAATCCGTAGCCTGCCAGATAACTACCGTACTTGAAAAAATCGCAATCCGGACGATTAAAACCGGAATGCTTTTCAATGCGGATATCATCAACGCGGTCTGCGATACTCTTGAACACAAAAAAATTCCGCTGATTGTTGATCCGGTAATGATTGCCACCAGCGGAGCCTGTCTGCTGGAAAAGGCGGCGATTAAAGTCATGCTTGAACGGCTTTTCTCGATGGCGTCATGGATTACTCCGAATATCCCGGAAGCTGAACTCATTACCGGAGTTCGCATAAACGGGAGAAAGGCAATGATTACCGCAGCTCTGGAGTGTGCGGAAAAGTGGAATTGCGGCTGTATTCTCAAGGGCGGACATTTGCGCTCTAAATCCGGTGTCGCCGCGGATATTGTGTGTTATGAAGGAAATTTGTATGAATTATGTTCGCCGCTGGTGGAGGATTGTAAAGCATCTCACGGCACCGGCTGCACTTTAAGCGCGGCTCTGGCTGCCGCCTGGGCGCTGGAAACCCCATGGGAAAAGGCTTTGACTATGGCCAAGGGGTTTGTTTACGGTTCACTCGCGGAGTCTGTGGAAATTGGTGATGGCATTGAAGCTATGTACCCGCCATTTGAATCATCATGGCAGGCCAAGGCAATGCTTTCAAAAATTGAGGAAATCTAAATTAAAACTGCTGCGGCTTAACCGCATTTTTATAATTCTGGAAGGTTTTTAGTCATGTTCAGGTATTTTTTTCTGGTTCTGGCAATATTCGGATGCATGGGATTTTTATCTCCGGCGGCATGTTCTGCCGCCGGTTCTGAAAATATCCGTTCTACTTCGGCGATGGGGAGGCGATATGTCTATTTGCGGGATGTCGCAAGATATTACAATATGCGTTACTACGGGTGGAATGACCGTGTAGTTCTTTACAACAACGATTTTAAGCTGACATTTTTCCCGCAAAAAAAATATGCTTTGGTTAACAATATTAAGATCGGGTTGTTGTTTACCTCATATGCTTCCGGCCCCAATTCTTTTATCAGCGATAAAGATTTCCTGCTGACGATTGACCCGCTGATCCGGGCCAATGCCATACCTCAACATCGTTTAAGATTGATTATGATTGATCCGGGCCACGGCGGCAAAGACAATGGCGGAAAATTCAGATACAGGGAAAAAGACATTGCTTTGAGAATCGCCAATCAGTTGTCCAATGCATTGAGGAAAAAAGGTTTTACCGTAGCTATGACCAGGACTTCCGACCAATTCATCGAACTTCCTCAGCGTTCAAAACTTTGCCGCGACATAGGCGCTGACATGTTCATTTCGATCCATTGTAATTCGGCTTCAAATTCGGACGTCAGCGGGATCGAAACTTTCTGTCTGGCCCCGTTCGGCACTTCCTCCACTAATTCCACCAGCGGCTTTGTCGCGGAACATCGTGAAGAGGGAAATCGTTATGATCCGAATAATATGGGGTTGGCTTACGAAGTGCACAAATCCCTGATTGCGCGCACCAAAACGTTTGACCGCGGAATCAAGCGGGCCCGTTTCATGGTTCTTAAAAATGCGCCATGCCCCGCGGTGCTGGTCGAGACCGGTTTCCTTTCCAACAAAACCGAGGAAATGCAGTTGGGAAGCGACTGGTATCAGAATCTTGTCGCTCAGGCAATTGCTGACGGCGTTGTGAATTACAGCCGCGACAGTTCCAGTAAATAGTCTATTTGATTTTTTATCTGAACGGCGTATCTTAATATTTATAAGTTTAGTTTTTATGGATTTATCATGAGCAAGACAGATTATAATTATAAAGTTCTGACTTTTTCCTTAGCGCCTGTGCTGAAGAAAGAGTTGGAATTGCTTGCTCATAATCCCGCCCCGCGACGATGATCCTGCCATTTATGTGTTTCCGTTAACCGCTGAATTTTCCGTAAAATTATTGCCGTGGAAGAAGTTGTAACTGGAAACAGTATTCTTTTTGATTTTTTGCTCGAACGGTGTACAGTAAGTCTTTTCTTTTAAAGTGTTTTAAATTAAATTTCATATATGGAGATTATTTGAAGATGAGTGACAGTAATTATAATAAGACTGCCGAACGGTATCAGAAATATGTAATGCAGACCTATTCCCCGAAACTGGTATTGGTAAAAGGGCAGGGGACGCATGTCTGGGACAGCGAAGGAAAGCAATATCTGGACTTTGCCGCCGGCATCAGCGTCTGCAATCTGGGACATTGCCACCCTGCGGTCTCTGAAGCAATTAAGCAACAGGTTGACCGGCTGGTGCATGTTTCCAACCTTTACATGAACGAAATACAGCCGCTGCTTGGCGAAAAACTGGTCAAGGCTGGTTTTGACGGCGTGGTATTCTTTGCCAACAGCGGGGCTGAAGCCAATGAAGGCCTGATTAAGCTGGCAAGGAAATGGGGCTCTGAAAAAGGCAAGTTTGAAGTAATTTCGATGGTGGATTCATTCCATGGCCGGACGCTGGCAACGCTGGCGGCCACCGGACGGAGCAAATACCGGAAAGGTTTTGCTCCGGATACCCCCGGATTTGTTCAGGTGCCGTTTAATGACATCAAGGCCCTTGAAGCTGCCATCACCGATAAAACCGCGGCAGTCCTGCTGGAGCCTGTTCAGGGCGAAGGCGGAATAATGCCTGCCGATCCGGTTTATCTTAAAGCCGTCCGGGAACTTTGTACCGCAAAAGGGATCATGCTGATGTTTGACGAAGTGCAGTGCGGCGTTGGCCGGACCGGCACGTTTTATGCGTTTCAGGGATACGGCATAGAGCCGGACGCGCTGTCCATGGCGAAAGCCCTGGGCAACGGTTTCCCGCTGGCCGCATTTATGGCGAAAAAGGAGTTTGCGCAAGTCCTTACTCCCGGAACTCATGCCAGCACTTTCGGCGGAACTCCGCTGGCCTGTGCCGCCGGATGCGCCGTACTGGATACGATCAGCAAAGAAAAAGTGCTGGAAAACTGCGTCAAGCAAGGCGAATACTTACGGAAAAAGCTGCTTGAGCTTGCTAAAAAATACAAGTTCATCAAGGAAGTAAGGGGCAAAGGCCTTATGATCGGCGTTGTCATGGATTGTGAAGTCGCCAAGTTGATGGCGGAAATGATGAATAACGGCCTGATTACCCTTTCCTGCGGCGAAAATGTACTGCGGCTGCTGCCGCCTTTGACCGTATCCGGGGACGAGATTGACCAGGCAATAGCGATTATGGACAAGAGTTTTGCCGCGGTTGGAAGCTGAGACTGATTTAATCATTAAAAATTCAGTGGAGTGAAAAATGTTTCGGAATCTTTTAACAGTAGAAGACGTTTCCCGTGAAGAACTTTACAAAATCTTTGAACTTTCTGCCAGGCTGAAACGCGAACGGGATTGTTCCGGTTATTTTCCACTGCAAGGAAAAAGCGTCGGTATGATTTTCGCCAAGTCCTCGACCCGCACAAGGGTATCTTTCGAGGTGGGAATCAGGGAACTTGGCGGCTCGCCGCTTTATCTGGATCAGGGTAAGCTTCAGATGGAACGCGGAGAATCCATTGCCGATACCGCCAGAGTATTGAGCCGTTATCTGCATGCCATTGTAATCCGCACTTATCATCAGTCCGAAATCGTGGAATTGGCTAAATTCGCAACGATCCCGGTCATCAATGCTTTGACTAACGAGTATCATCCGTGCCAGATTCTCGCCGACCTGTTCACGATTTATGAATACAGTGAAAAACTTGAAGGCGTTAAACTGGTATTTTGCGGCGACGGCAGAAGCAATGTCGCTAATTCTCTGATTACCGCTTGCAAGATGTCCGGCGTCAATCTGGTGATTGCCGCGCCGGAAGGCTTTAATCCGGCACAGTCTCTGCTGGATGCCGATATTGGCGCAGGCACCGCGGTCTGGGAGAAAGACCCGTTGAAAGCGGTCGGGAATGCGGATTACATCTATACCGATGTCTGGGTCAGCATGGGATTCGAAAAGGAAGCCGAAAGCAGAATCAAACTGTTGCAGCCATACCAGGTCAACACCGAACTGGTCGAAGCCGCGTCTCCGGACGTGAAGATTCTTCACTGTCTGCCGGCCCATCGCGGTATGGAAATCACCGATGAGGTGATGGATTCTCATCGCTCAATTGTTTTTGACCAGGCCGAAAACCGGCTTCATGTCCAGAAGGCTATTCTGGCGCTCTTATTCGACAATCAATAACATGAGATACTGAGACGGACTTTGTGTCCGCCACCCAAAAGCATGAAGTCAGGAGTCAGAATTCAGAATTCAGAATAAATAAAGACAAAGAATAAAGACAGAATTCAGGAAACAGAATAAATGCATAAAACGGTAAAAGCAGCTCAGAACTTCAGTATGGACGTTTATATGTCTTCCATTCTGGATTTTGCATCCTGTCTCCTGAATTCTGAATTTGTGTCTTCCATTCTGACTCCTGAATTCTGAATTTTGTCCTAAACGCTAAAAATATATAATTTTGAAATAAAGATATTAAGATGTCATTTCTGGAAATCCTGCTGGTCTCATTCGGCGTCGCAATGGATGCTTTTGCCGTATCAGTTTCTGCTGGAGTAGCGGCAAAAAAAATCAAACTGCGCCAGGCATTGCTGATGGGCGCTTTTTTCGGCGGTTTTCAGGTACTGATGCCGCTGATCGGCTGGTGCGGCGGCAATGCCTGTAAACAATTAGTCGAGTCTTTTGCCGATTGGGCGGCTTTTACTCTGCTGGTATTAGTCGGCGGCAAGATGATTTATGAGGCTTGCGGAAAAAAAGCAGAGGGTGAAGAGCCGGCAGACCCGTTTAAACTGAAAATTCTGTTCATTCTGGCGCTGGCCACCAGTATTGACGCGCTGGCGGTGGGAGTAACTTTCTCCTTTGTCAATGTACCGCTCCTGCTTTCGGTGTCCATGATGGGGCTCGTGACATTCATCGCTTCGGTCGCCGGCGTTTATATCGGCGAATTGTTCGGACATCTCTTTGAAAGAAAATTTGAATTTGCCGGCGGGCTGGTTATTATTCTTATCGGTATAAAGATTTTGATTGAACATTTTGGGAAAGGATAAGCGCATTACATGGACAACGGAATAAATACGTCTGTTTTTGATATCTTCAAGATTGGTCCCGGACCTTCAAGTTCCCATACAATCGGTCCGATGAAAGCCGCCAATAATTTTATCGCCAGTGTTTTACAGATTCCGGCGGCAGAACTGGGCAACGCCGACAAAATCGAGGTTATCCTCTACGGTTCCCTGGCCTCCACCGGCAAAGGGCACGGCACCGACAAGGCCGTGCTGGCCGGGCTGCTCGGACAGAAACCGGAAACCTGTGATACCGATTTGCTGCTTGGGCTGCTGACTGATTCCAGAAAAACTTATAAGATCGCGTTAGGCAGGCAGAAAATAATTTTCCGCAAGGAGAATATAATTTTTGACGGGAAAGAACATGATTTCCCATATCAGAACACGCTTATTATCAAACTCAAAGCCGGCCGTAAGGTCTTGCTTGGAAAAGTATATTATTCTATCGGCGGCGGCTTTATCCGTTGTGAAGGGGAAACCCAACCGGAGACCGGTATTCCGGTATTCCGGTATAAAAATATGAACGGACTGATCCGGCTGGTGAAAAAGTACGATATTCCGCTGGTCGAACTGTTGATGAAAAACGAGTCTGCGGTCAGCGGCTTGCCCGCGGATGAAATAAATGCGAAGCTGGACAATTTGATCGCAATCATGGAAGATTCCGTGAAGCGCGGCATTCACACTGAAGGCATCCTGCCCGGCCCCATCGGCTTGCAGCGTAAAGCGGCGGCGTTTTATAAACGCGCGGTGCATATGCATCAGGATGTGGACCGCTTTCTGGCCCTGCTGAACGCTTTCTCCATGGCGGTATCGGAGGAAAACGCCGCCGGCCATAAAATCATTACCGCGCCCACGTCCGGCTCCGCCGGGGTTATTCCGGGCATTATCTATTTTCTTAAAAACTATCATAAAGTATCGCAGAAACGTTTGCGCGAAGGGCTGATGGTTGCCGCAGCCGTGGCTTTTATCGCCCGGCACAACGCCAGCATTTCCGGAGCGGAAGTCGGTTGTCAGGGCGAGATCGGTGTTGCCGCGTCCATGGCGGCGGCCATGATCAGTTATGTCAACGGCCAATCACTGGAGGTGATTGAAGCCGCCGCTGAAATCGGATTGGAACATCATCTTGGCATGACCTGCGACCCTGTCGGCGGTTTTGTCCAGATTCCATGTATTGAACGCAATGCCGTCGGCGCGGTGACCGCTTACAACGCCTACTTGCTGGCGTCCGTGGGCGACCCCAAGACGCAGAAGGTAAGTTTTGATGAAGTGATTGAAGCTATGCTGGAAACCGGCAAAGAGATGTCCGGGAAATTTAAAGAAACATCGAAAGGCGGACTGGCAGTCTGTTCGCTCTGCGGCTGAACTTTGAACTGTGGCGGAATATATGGAAAAAAAGCATTTAGAAGGCAAAGAATATTATAATCCGAATATCAGGATTCTGCTTTGCCGGCTGGAAGTAATTGAGCACTGGAAATATTTAAATCTGTCCGCTCCGTTCTGGCGGATATATGCCAATTTCAACCAAGGCGCATCCATAACTTCCGCCAGGAAAAAATACGTGCTTGAACCGGGAAAGTTTCTTTTGATTTCCCCGGATACTGAATACAGTTCCGACCATGACAATCCTTTTGAACATTTTTACGTTCATTTTCAGGCCGGAGAGCCTTACGATTTCTGTCCCGGCAAAATCTATTCATTTGATATTGCCGGAGAAGAGCAGAAGCTGCTCAATACCATCACCGGGTATCTCAAAAATCCTCCGGAATCCATTCGCACGATTTCCATGCCGCTGCTGGTGCTCTGTTATACCCTGCTTGCCAGTGTGCCGCAGTCCGATCTGGTTGAATCATGGAATGATCGCCGGGTGATTGATGCGATTAATTTTATTGAGAAGAATATGCAGCAGAAGATCACCAATGAAACCCTGGCGGAAATCGCCGGCATGAGCCAGAATGCTTTTGCGCGCCTGTTCAAAGAGCAGACCGGCATGTCGCCGCAGAATTTTCTGGCGCACAAGCGGGTCACCAAAGCCTGTATGCTGCTGCGTTACTCAAAATACAGTATCGAGGACGTCGCTGAAATGAGCGGGTTTTGCGACCGCTATTACTTCACTCGCGTCTTCACCAATCTGCGCAATATCAGCCCCGCGGCCTTTCGCAAGCTGAATCATTGAGCAATATTGCTGTTTTTCTGTAGTCACGCTTGAAAAATCCTGCTTGAAGATTTTATTACTTTTATATGATTTATAACTATACAAAGTTGTCAGCGGAGGGAATATGACGGAAAATACTGTAAAAAATAAGCTTGCCGAGCTGCCGTTTGAGCAGGCGCTTGATAAGCTTGAAAAATTGGTTGAGAAAATGGAAGAAGGCAATCTGCCGTTGGATAAGATGATTGATTGTTTTGAACAGGGAACCGCGCTGGCGTCATTATGCCGGAAGAAACTTGACAATCTGGAAAAGAAAATCGAATTGCTGGTGCGCGATGATTCCGAAGGCGGCAAGTGGACGGAATTCGATGCCGGGTCTCCCCGGAAAGACGCCGCGCTTTCCAGTAACGACGGCAATAGCGACGCGGATGAGCCATCCAAGCCTTCCGGCGATACGCTGTTCTGAGCACGATGATTTCCACATGGCTAGATAATGTGACTTTTCCGGTCAGCCTTGATGCGCTGACCATCCCGGCTGGCCTGCGTTTGCTGGCGCTGGCGCCGCATCCCGACGATTTCGACGCGGTCGCCGTGACTATGAAACGGTTTTTCGCCGCCGGTACGGAAATATTCGTGGCGGTGGCGTCTTCCGGCGCCAGCGGCGTAGAGGATTCGTTCTGTGCCTTGCCGACAAATTCTGAAAAAGCTCATACCAGAGAAGCTGAACAGCGGCGAAGCTGCGAATTTTTCGGACTGCCCGGCGACCATGTGCATTTTCTCCGTCTGGAGGAGGATGAAGCCGGCAGGATCATGGATACGGAAACCAATTTCGCGGCGGTAGCGGCGGTTTTCGATGTATTTTCTCCGTCGCTGGTTTTTCTGCCGCATGGCAATGACACCAATGCCGATCACCGGCTGGTTTATGCGATGTTGTCCCGGCTGGGCAGTAATTCCGGACACGCTTTTGCCGCATTTCTGATCCGCGACCCCAAGACCATTGCGTCGCGGATGGATGTATATACGCCATTTGACGAAGCGAACGCTACATGGAAAGCGGAACTGCTCCGGTTCCATCAATCCCAGCATCAACGCAATTTGAATACTCGCGGGTACGGCTTTGACGATCGGATATTGGCGGGAAATCGCGACTCTGCCCAGCTTTACGGGATTAAAGATCACGCTTACGCGGAGATTTTCGAACTGGAATTCTTCCCCGGCAAGAGCATCTGATTCAGAAAAACTTATTGGCTGCTAAAGATTCGACTGCTCAATACTTTATTCTTCTGCTTTTTGACTTTATTCTTGTATTTATTCTGACTTCTGACTACTGACTACTGACTTCTGTTTGCAATGTTTGGTGAGGAGGCGGTCCAGTTGATTGGCGAAGGCCTGGCAGTTTTTAGGATTGAACGAGGCGGGGCCGCCGGAAATAATACCGCTGTTGCGAAGGTCGTTGAGCAGGTCGCGGGTGGCAAGACGTTCTTTGATATTGCGTTCAGTATAAAGTTCGCCGCGCGGGTTAATGGCGAACCCGCCCTTGCTGACGACCCGGTCCGCCAGCGGAATATCCGCCGTGATAACGATGTCGCCGGGTTCAGTCAGTTCGGCTATTTTATCATCAGCCGCATCAATTCCGCCCGGCACAGTCAGGCTGGAAATATAAGGCGAACTCGGCCCGCGCATGACCTTTCCGGCAACCAGTATCAGCGGGACTTTGACCCGTTCCACCGCCTTATACAATATTTCCTTCAAATCTTTAGGAAACGCATCCGCATCCACATATATCCGCATTAATTACCCTTTTTTGTTCAACTCTTCGATTATTTTGACTGCTTTCTCGAAGTCTTCGTTATGGAGCACCCACAGTTCAGGCCAGGCTTGAGACATGGGCAGTACGCCATATTCGTTCAATATGCATGTCTCGATGCCTTCGTCTTCCAGAAACCCCTTATACATATAGATTTTCGTCAGGTCAAAATCAGAAAGTAGTTTTTCCATCCAGGAGCTCCTTTCGTTTAGGCCGTTCGCTGAATCTCACATATTATCTTCCTCATTGGTATTAATATTGCCCCTATGTGAAAGAAATCAAATCAAGATTTGAATTGTGAAACAATGCAATATGCCATGAGTTGAGTTTTACTACAATATTTGAGGAAAGAGCGTCCCGCAGTAAAAAGAAATGAGTCAGTGATAGGCATTTGATCTAATAGATCAAAACGGGGGCGCTTAATGGCTCATTCCCGTAATATCACTGACTCTTTATAAGCATTATACAACATGAAAGCAATAATGTCAATAGCTTTTATAAAAAGTAAAATAAGAAAATTATTTGAGAAAATTGAAAAAGTAAACGCACCCCCTCCCAACCCCTCAATTGCATTTAGTTTGACAAAAACAGGGGGGCGCATTAAATCTGACAAAACACATATTGTCACATCGCGAGAGTTATGCATAGGGCGCGCTCCGACGAGA
>CAIKZE010000040.1 GCA_903831825.1 uncultured Lentisphaeria bacterium
AACTTTCAATATCTTTTTCAGCAGGGAAATGGGACTCTCGCTGAAACAGTTGGGACAGCTTGGCGCGATCGGTTCGGTGGCGGCGCTGGTAACGATGTATTTTACCGCGATCTTTGTGGACCGCTGGCAGCCGATGCGGGTAAACACCTATATCGCGGTTTTTGCGTTAGTATCCTGTTCGATGGGCTGGGTCTGGCCGTTCATCAACATTCCAGGCGACTGCTATTTCTGGTTATGCCTGTCAACCATCCTGATTACCTCTTTTCAGGGTGCGTTGGCCGGAGCCTGCGGCTTTCCGATGCTGATGCGGCTTTTCCCACAATCCAGATTCGGCCAGTTCTGCTCGGCCAATGCGCTGGTTGGCGCGCTGTTCAGGCTGCCGGCTGGAATGGCCGCAGGCTTTTTCATCGATATTGTCCGATATTATTGCAATGGCACAGACTACGCCTACCGGTTCCTGTTTGCCTGGACATTGCCTTTCAACGCAATCGCCGCCGGAATCGCGGTTTATCTCTATATCTGCTGGCATCGTCTGGGCGGTGACGTCAATTACCAGCCGCCGACTCCGTGGAGCGAAAAGAAAACCGAGGAGATGCCAATCATTCCCACAGTAGGCCCGCAATCGCGCTGGCTTAACATCGCGCTGCGGACGTTCGATGCACTGATGCTGTCGTCAATTGTCATTGTCCCGTTCATGATGTGGTGGATGTATCAGAAGCATGCCATGAAGGCTTTATTCTGGCATGGATGGCTTATACTGCCTGCCTCAGTTATTACATGGCTGCTCTGGAAATGGCTGGAGAACAAGATCCGGCGGGACATGCAGCGTTCACGCGGGAATCTGCCGCCGCTGCACGGCATTCCGCATCACGGAGTGCTGATGGTGGTAGCGGTTACCTATCTGACTGAACTGGTAATCTGGATTATGCAGATATTCATGACCGTCAACCTGCATCAGGATACCAGCGCGATAGTTTTCGGCATCGCCCATGTTGTGGTGAACTTGATGCTGGCGGGTTGTGTTTTCGTGCTGTCAAGAGCCGAACGCAGTTACCCGATGCCCATGGATACGATCACGGCAGGCAATGTATAGATTGGCATATTTGATTATTGAAAAGGTAAGAGGAGGAGGAAATATGGCTGATAGGAATGGAATTATGAGTGTAATCATTGTCGGTGGAGGCGCTGCCGGAATATCAGCGGCGATATCAGCTTCAAAAAACGGAGCGGACACTTTACTGGTGGAATCAGGAAGTTCCATCGGGGGTGACCTTTTTTCAGGAATGCCGCTACTTGGGACTTACACTTCTCTTGGCAATCAATGTGTTCACGGGATTCTTGATGAAATCATCGATACCTGCAATATGATTGACCCCCGTGCATATATTGGTCCGGTCTGCGACTGGCGGACTGTATACGGGCTTTGCATTAAACCTGAAATATTATGTCTTGGAATCAACTCGCTGCTTAGAAAATACTGCGTAAAATTATTGCTGAATTCGATGGTTACCGGGGTAAATTCCGCGAATGGAACAGTGACATCGTTGAGAATTGCTACTCAAGGCGGAAAGATTACTACTATTTCGTGCGATGCCGTAGTTGATGCTTCCGGCGGCGGTAACATTACCGCAATGGCCGGCGGAGAAATCCTCGCAGGAGATGAGAACAGAAATTTCCAACCGGTCAGTCTCGTGTTTCGCATGGCGAATGTCCAGTTTGAACCATTGCTCCGGTTTATACGGGATAATCCGGAAGAAGCGCTGCTTGCGGAAAATCCGGTGCTGAAAAAAAAACGGGCGGAAGCTGCTATGGCGCTTTACAACTCGGGGTATCCGTATGTGGCAATTTCCGCAAACGGCAAAGTATTGGGACAGGCAATAAAAACCGGAGCCATGCATCCATGCACAGCAGCGTTCGTTACGCCAACATCCATTTTACTTGAAGAAGTATGTTTGAACGCCACCCGGATTGGCGGCATTGATTGCACTGATGAATTCACGGTTTCGGCAACCCTGCCGGAACTGGCGGGACAGGTGGCAAATACCGCACGTTTTTTCAAAGAACGGATTCCAGGTTTTGAAAACGCCTCCATCTCTTCTATTGCGCACCGTGTGGGCGTCCGTGAGACGGGTCGGATCAAAGGCGAATACACGTTGTCGCAGTCCGATGTAATTGAAGCGGTGAAACATACGGACGTGATTGCTCGCGGCTGTCATCATGTGGACATTCACGGAGCCGGCACAGCGCAGGTGCGGATTCCGGTCAAGGATGGACAGTCTTACGATATTCCGTTCAGATGTCTTATCCCGCTTGGATTGAAAAATGTCATAGCCGCCGGACGTTGTATTTCCTCTGACCGCGGGGCTAACGGGTCTCTGCGGGTGATGGGAACCTGCATTGCAACCGGACAGGCCGCCGGAATGGCCGCTGCTATATTGTCAAGGGAAAATAAAAAAGATTTCCGAAGCATAAAAGTTAATGAAATCACTGAATATTCAATAAGGTAAAGACGGGAGAGATGGTATGGATGAACAGCATTATGAAAAGAACAAACTCCTGATTGGCTGGGCTTCACGAGATGTTTCCACTGAGCAGCCAATCGGCATCCGGGGGCAGTTTTATCTGCGGCTTTCTGAAAAGATTCTTGATCCGATTACTGTTACGGCGCTGGCGATTTCTGGAGAAACAGACACTGTTATCTTCCTGTCCTGCGATGTAACGATTATACGATCGTTTCTGGTTAAAATGGTCCGGGAAAAAGTGCGGATGATGAATCCGGCAATTCCGGTGGAAAAAATTATTATGAACGCCACCCATACCCATACGTCAGGCGATCTTTACGAAGATGAAGATTTGTTTGAAACGCCGCCACGGATGCCCGCTAAAAAGTATCAGGAGTTTTTCTCTGAGATGGCGGCTGAAGCTGTCGTCGAGGCGTGGAATAAACGGCAGCCCGGCGGCGTGGCATGGGGCTATGGTTTCGCGGCAGTGGCGCAAAGCCGGCGGAGCGTCTATCTCGATGACGTTTCAAAACGTCCTGACAAAGTTGGCTGCCCCGGCTTGATGGTTGATGGTCACGCAGTGATGTACGGCAACACCAATGATCCGCAATTCAGTCATTTTGAAGCAGGAGCCGATCATTTTCTTAATACGCTCTTCACTTATGATGTCAATAACAATCTGACCGGAGTTCTGGTAAATACGCCATGCCCTTCGCAGGTTTCTGAAAATATCTGGATGCTTTCCGCCGATTTCTGGCACGAAACCCGACAGGAACTGCGTAAAAAATTCGGACAGAACCTCTATGTTTTACCGCAATGTTCCGCCGCAGGCGACCTTGCGCCGCATTATTTATACTACAAAGCCGCATTGAAGCGGCGGCTGGAACTGAAAGGCATTGATGAGCGACAGGATATTGCGGAACGGATAGCCGCGGGAGTGGCCGAAATCTTCAGTTGGGCATCGAAAGATATTCGTACTGCAGCGCAGTTGTCCAACATCGTCAGGACAATAGAATTGACGCGCCGTCCAATTACTCAGGACGAGTACGAAAATGAAGCCATTAATCTTAAATTAATGAATGAAGAACCGCCGTCGGCCGATCCCGACCCGAAACAAAGATTGATTGCCGATTCGATATTAGCCGCGCGCCGCCGCCGTTGCCAGGCGATTATCGAACGTTACCAGACATATCAGGCGAATCCCAAACTGCCGATGGAACTGCATGCGGTGCGGCTTGGGGACGTTGCTTTCGCCTCAAACCGTTTTGAGCTGTATATGGATTATGCTCATCGTATTCAGGCCCGCAGTCCTGCCGTACAGACGTTTATAATCCAGTTGGCCGGCAGCGAAACTGGAGAATCCGGCGGGACATATCTGCCGACTGCTCGTGGGGAATGGGGCAAAGGCTACAGCGCCTCGCAGTACTGCAATCTGGTCAACTCCACAGGAGGACAGGAACTGGTCGAGGAAACTTTAAAGGCAATTAATGAATTATGGGAAGAATGAAAAAACATGAACTTTAAACAATTAAAGAGACGTTATTCTGAACCATGGAATGTAATTGTTGCAACATATCCAGTATCATTTGGTGCTGATGGTGGTGGCTGTAACATATCTTTCTGACCTGGTAATCTGGATTATGCAGATATTCATGACCGTCAATTTGCATCAGGATACCAGCGCGATAGTCTTCGGCATTGCCCTTACGGTCGCTAACTTCGTTTTGGTCGGCATGCTTTACTTGATGTGCCGCGTTGAGCACGGATATTCCGTTACCGTTGATGAAAAAGATGAAGCGAGGGATAATGCTTCGACGCCGTCCGCAGCATAGTATTCTGAATTGATATGGATACGATCACGACAGACAATGCATAGAGTTGCTTAATTATTGAAAAGGTAAGAGGAGATAGCATGGCAGACAGTATTTTCTGGCACTATCTTGAGGAGCTGCCGGAACAGGAAGCGGCCTGGAAAGAGTGGAATAGCCGCCTGGCGAACTGGCATCGTTTTAACACTTTCTATACCCATTATCTGAGGGTCGAAGGCCGCCGCGCCAAACAGCTTAATTGCCCTTCGCCATGTGAGCAAGGTTATCCTCGGCAGGTGGTGGAAAATTCTCCATCCGACATCACGGCAGTATGTCCGCAGGACAAAGCTGATCCAATCCGGCTCAAGTTCAGG
>CAIKZE010000041.1 GCA_903831825.1 uncultured Lentisphaeria bacterium
AAATTTTAATTGTCATCATTCACCGGACTAAAGTCCGGCGCTACAATATGTATCGCTCCGCTGGAGCTTGTTTTGACTGTTTTACTTTATTTTATCAGAGCGTTTGACATAAAAGTGTCAACTACCTTTTGAAACATGCCAATATTTTTAAGTATAATACAGATAAAAATCTGTTAAAAAACATGAGTTTTAAAAACGCATTTAAACGCGTTATTTGAGCCGATTGCCGCAGTTTCCCCGGAAATGTTCTGCACATGGGAGTCCATGATGTCCAATGTGGTCTTATTAAGTAATCAGGGACTGCTTTAGTTTCTCTTCGCGCAGAACGCTTAAGGCTTCTTCGCCGTAAAGCATTTTCATGATCTTCACATTGAAGTCGTAAAATGCCTGCGCGTCCGGCCGTGAGATCAGTTCCGCCCTGGAAAGATCCAGCATGCGCTTCCGTTTCTTCAGGTCGCGTTTATAAATTTCCAGATAGCGGATCAGGGTCCTCGGGCTGAGTTCCTCGAACTTTTTCTGTCCGAATTCTTCGACGTAGTCGGCGGAAATGACTGAAATTAAGTCGTTGGGAGTATGTTTCATGCCCATTGAAACCAGAAAATCCATGACCATTTCCTGGCACCTGATTTCGTCGAACATCGGGAATTTCACGCCGCGTCCGCGGCTGGAAATATTTGCCGGGAAATCATAGTTGGCGGCGATGACAATATTGACGTTCGGCGGCAGGGCGAAGCTGCCGCCGACATTGGTCCTGAAATAGTACCAGTCGGTTTTGCCGGGGTCAATATCGTCGAAAAAGATGACGAACTTATGGTCTTTCCTGACGGCCAGCTTCCGGGTAAGCGGTTCCAGTCCCTTTTCCAGGTCGCCGGGTTCCGGCAGGATGATGGTCAGGTTGTCAAAATAGAGCGTATAGGCAATGGAAAAATGAGTTTTGCCGAGACCCGGCAGGCTGGAAACCAGCAGCGGATAATTCGATTCCCCTCTGGAGAACGCGGAAAAATGCTCATAAAAGATACGGCGGACTTCGTTGTAGCCGAAAAATTGATCGACGGTACGGATGGCGCTGAGTTCGGCCGGGAAAAACTGTCCGTCAAAGTAACGGAATGAACGGTTGCCGTGAAATGGATCCGCCGCCTTGGCCCTGGCGGACAGCATTTCCAGCGTCTTCCCGGAGATTTTGCCTTTTGCCAGCTTGATGTTGGATTTTTCCTTTAGCAGCGAAACAGCTTCGGGCCGGATTCTGGAAAGCGTCTTGCAGTCGCTGTCCATCTGTTCAAACTGTTGCAGGTATGCCAGAATAATGCCCGCGGAACGGCAGATGCGTTCAGCATGCAGCACCAGAAACTGTTTTTCTTTGCCGGAGGCGGAATCCGCTTCCTGGTAGTAGTTGAAAATGTTGTGTGCGGTAAGGGCGTCGAGGATGCAGTTTTCAAGGTTTGACACCAGCGACTTGCCGTCGCAAAACCTGGTCAGTTCGTTGATGCAGTCTATGGAATCCGGTTTATCGTCAATGACGGTATGTCTTCTGGAAGCGGAGGCCGCATCCATTTTCAGTTTGTCCAGGTCGTCCTGAATTTTGAGCAGCATAAGCATATAATGCTCGATAAAATCACGGCGGTAGATGTCGATAATGCGGTGGCCGTCTTTCCCGGTTACCGCAAAAAGGATGTTGATGCTTGCGCGGACATCGGAGATTCCGCTTTTCACGGCATCCAGGGCAACGGCTCTTTCAGAAGCGTCCGGCATAGCAGCCTCCATTCTTTGTTGTTCATAAAATAAATGAAACTATCGCTTATTTCAAACAGGACATTATTGTTTTTGCTTAATGCGTTTTTCAACAACCGGCTCCGCCACCAGGATTTCGCCGGCGGTGTCTTTGCCCAGTTGAGCGTCATAAAAAAGCTGTTTTTCCGGCATTCTGAATTCTTTCAGCAGCGCTTGATCAATGCCCGTGGCAACCGCCAGTTTATTCTTGTCCTTGAGCAGCGCCGGAGCCCAGAAGTTAATATAATTAATGACGAAGCCGGATTTGCAGTTTTTCAGTTTGCCGCTGGTGAAGAGAAAATTATAGGCTTCGGCATCGTTGTTCATCAGGATCAGGGCATTGGCTTTCATCAAGGTGGCAAGATCAAGCAGCAGGGCTTTGTCTTCCGGGTCGGTAACCGCGGCGCTGGTCTCGGCCATCATCTGTACCGCGTACATGATGCCTTCCCCGTGTCCGGCAAGCCCGATGCAACTGCCGTAGCAGAACCAGAACCCCGGTTTGTCTTTTTCCGTTTCCTGCACCGTCCTGAAAATATCGCCGGCCCAGGAGAACGGCAGCCGGTTGTTGTAAATCTGATACCAGGCGTTATCCAGATAAAACGCTGACGCGCTTTTCGCGAGTTCATCCTGGAAGGCGGTTTTGCTGCCGGCCGTGATGCCGGCTTTGTAGCCGTCGATGATCCGGAAAATCGGCGAGTTCGCCAGGATATAGTTTTCGCCGTGATTTATATCATTCCAACTGAACTTTACGAAAAGATAGAGGCCGTTTTTGTTATCCAGTTCCGTGAGTTTCTCCAGCGCCGCGGCGTCTCCTGCTTTTCGGGCGAGTTCATGGAGAATCATTGCTTTGACCGAGCCGTCATCAACGCCTTTCAAGCACGATTCCGCCAGGCTGTTCATTGCCGGAACGTATGAGCGTTCGGCGGCTTTTTTCATCCAGTTGGAACCGGCCTCATCATTTTTCCCGGAAAGCAGCGCCATTTTATACTGGGCGGGAGCATATCCGCTTTGTGCGGCTTTAAGCAACAGCTCTTTCGCCGTCTCCGGATTTTTAACGGTTTCGTCTCCGGTTTCAAAGATTCCGGCGAGCCGGTACTGAGCCGGCGGGTATTGGTTCTCCGCCGCCTTCTTCAACCACTTCATGCCGGCGGCCTGGTTTTTTTCCTGAAAATAGATGTCCGCCAGGTTATATTCAGCTTCCGGGCAATTTTTTTCAGCGGCGCTGAAGAAAAGTCTTCTGGCCTCTTCCGGATTGCTTTCCATGGTCATTTCCCCGAGCTGGTTCAACGCCGGGGCATATAATGCGGAAGAGCTCAGGCGGAAGCATTTAACGGCGGCGGCTTTGTCTTTCGGCACCCCTTCGCCGTAACGGGACATTCTGCCCAGAACGTAAGTTGCGCCGATGTGTCCTTCCGCCGCCTTCTTCTTTATTTCTTCAACCATATTGTCGTAATACCGGGCCGCTTTCAGATGGTCCGGGGTGACATTGCCGTAACCATTTTCATATATTTCCGCCAGATAGTACATGGCTACGCAACTGCCTCCGGCGGAACCGGCTTTCAACCAGTTGTACGCTTCGTCATAATTAATCTCGGACGGTCCGCCGTTAATGTACATGGCTCCGGCGGCGGCCTGATATTCAGAATTGCCGCGCCTGGCTCCGTCAAGATATTGTTCTTTTACTGACGCGCAACCGGCGGCAAACAGCAACACCCCGGCAGCACAGCACACGCCGGGAAGCGTTAAAATTCCAATTTTCATATAACAGTCTCCATAAATATTATGAAAAAAACCGCAAAATCCGTATCAGCTTAAACTAATGGTTTCTGCGAAGGAAATCAACTATTTTATCCGCAAAAACCTGTCCGATTCCGGGAACTTGCGCCATTAGCTGCTCAGGAGTCGCCTTCCGCAGCTCCCGGACCGACCCGAATTTTTCCAGCAGGATCGTCTTTCGCGCGGTGCCGATTCCCGGAATGTCATCCAGCAGGGATTCCTGGATGCGCTTATTGCGGATTTCCCGGTGGTAACTCACGGCGAACCGGTGCGCCTCGTCCCGGAGCGCCTGCAACAGCCGGAGCGCCAACCGGTGGCGCTCCAGAATAATCGGTTCGGAGCGTCCGGGAATAAATATTTCTTCATTTTTTTTAGCCAGCCCGATAACCGCCACCGGCGGACATTTCAGGCCGGTCAGCGCCTCCAGCGCGGAACTCAACTGGCCTTTGCCGCCGTCAACCATAATCAAATCCGGCAGCGGCAGATTTTCCCGCAGTTTCCGGCCGTAATGACGGGTGATAACCTCGCGCATCATGGCAAAGTCATCGCTCTGGTGAACGTCGCGAATCCGGAAGCGCCGGTATTTTTTCCGTGACGGCCGGCCGTTTTCGAAACAGACCATGCTGGCGACCGCCATCTGGCCGCCGATGTTGGAGATATCAAAGCCTTCGACCGTCACCGGCGGCGTTTTCAGCCCCAGCGCGGATTGTAAATCCGTCACGGCGTCATCGCCGGGGGATGACGGAATCGAAGTACGCTCAAAAGAGCGGTTTCTGGCGCCGAAAATGGATTTGACATTAACGATCACGTCCCTGATTTTCGCGGCCTGCTCGTATTTTTGCGCGGCTCCGCATTCCGCCATCCTCGTTTCCAGTTCCTTTATAATCGGGGCGACATCGCCGTCAATGATTTTCAGCATTTCGTCAACCCTGAGCCTGTAATCTTCCCCTGAAATTTTGCCGATGCATGGTTCATTGCAGCTTTTGCTGTTCAGGCAATGCTTATAATCTTCCAGGCCGGGATCGGAAATCCTGCATGAGCGCAGTTTGAAATATGCGGTCAGGAATTCCACCGTGGCGCGCAGCGCGGTGCCGTTGGGAAACGGCCCGAAATACCGGCAGCCGTCGTCCTTGCGGAACCTGGCCAGTTCCAGCCGCGGCAGCTTGTCCCGGAGGTTGATTTTAGCCAGCAGATAGCGTTTGTCGTCCCGCATCAGCACATTGTAACGCGGGGCGTACTGCTTGATCAGCCGGGATTCCAGGATCAGCGATTCGTCTTCGGTCTTGACGGCGTAAAATTCCCAGTAGAAAATTGACTTGATCAGGGAACGGAGCTTGGGATCGGCCCGCGTGTCGCGGGACGGCTGGAAGTAAGAGCTCAGCCGCTTGCGCAGATTCGAGGCCTTGCCGACATAAATCACCTTACCGAAACGGTCCCGGAATACATATACGCCGGGCTCGGACGGGACTTCTCCCGGATGAAATTCCTGTTTCTCTCCGGTCATGGCAATACCTGAAAGTTAAAGATCAACGTCTCCATGGGAGATCGAAGCGGCCTGCTTCATAAAGGCAGTTCAACGCCACCGCCGGCCCGGCATAATAGCCGATATCCTGACGGAGCGCACAGGGTACCAGTTCACAGACTTCAATAGTTTCCTTCCAGGCGAATCTGGGCAGATATTTCCTGACCGGGTCCATGAAAAGATCGCCGGCGGAGTAGGCAATGGTGCCGAGGATGATTTTTTCCGGATTGAGCAGATTCATTATCGCGCCGAACGCCTGGGCGTTTCTCAGGCATATTTCGTCCCAGAGTTTCAGCGCATAGTCATTGCCTTCCCTGACGCCCTGGACCAGGGCAATCATATCGAGGTCTTCAAGCTTTCCGCCCGCCAGCTTGACCAGCGGGTGCTCCGGCTGTCCGGCCAGTTCGCGCCGCATGCGCTGGGCCACCGCCCGGCCGCCGCAGAAAGACTCATAGCAGCCTTGAAGCCCGCAGTTGCACTTAAGCCCGTTGATGTCGAGCACAATGTGTCCGATTTCCCCGGCATAATAACTTTTGCCCTGAACCAGATGGCCGTTGGTGACGATGCCGCCGCCGATGCCGGTGCTCATGGTCAGGTAAACGATATTTTGGCCGCCTTTGCCCGCGCCGTAGAACCATTCGGCCAGCACTCCGGCGTTGGCGTCATTGTCGAAAAAGGCTTCAATGCCGAGCTTTTTTGACAGATAGTCTTTAATGTGAACATTCCGCCAGTGCGGATTGTTCGGCGGCCCGACGATAATGCCCCGCGGGATGTCCGACGGCGACGGCGAGGTAATGCCTACGCCCCGGATGTCCGAGTTTTTAAATCCGGCCGCGTCAATCAGTTTTTGGCCTTTTTCCGCCAGCAGCGGAAGGATGACATCCGGATCGGTATCTTTATTATCGACCCGGTCGCTGCCGTAAAGCTTGCCGTCGCTGGAACAGAGCCCGATGCCGATTTTGGTTCCGCCGATGTCATAGCCCAGAACGGGAAATACTTCTGACATTTAAAACTTCCTTGTTATTATTATTAAAAAAGTAATTTTTGAATTCGATTTATTCAATATATCCTGTTATATTAAATTTATAAAGTGATTATAGTTTATTTTTTCATTCAGGAGGTCAGGTGATGTTTTCTTCTTTACTGCCAATTCCCGCGGCGGGAGTATATTACGCTTTCGAGAAAAGCGATCTTGTCGGCCAGGCGATTGTTGTTTTCCTGCTTTTCGGTTCGGTTCTTACTTGGACGATCATGATTGAAAAGGGGATTTTCCTGTTTCGCTGCAAAAAAATGTCGGAACTGTTCATGCTGCTGATGAAGCGCCGGCGGCGGCTTTCGGAGATGTACCGTGAGAGCAAAAATGACGCCAGTCCCCTGGCGTCTGTTTATAAAGCGGGGATGGACAAGCTGATGGAATTCTATGCCGTCTCCCCGGATCAGCTTATGATGGGCTCCGACCAGTACAATGTCCGCAAATTGACGGATATCCAGAATGAGGCGGTCCGCATTGCGCTTGAGCGGGAAGTCTCCTACCAGATTGAAGCGATGGAGAAGCGCATCGGGATGCTGGCGACCGTCGTCAGCGCCTGCCCTTTCTTCGGACTGCTGGGAACCGTCTGGGGGATTATGATCGCCTTCGTCAGCATGGCCGCGCAGGGCAGGGCGGAAGTCGGCGGCCTGGCTCCCGGCATCAGCGGCGCTCTGCTGTGTACCGTTACCGGGATGATTGTCGCCATCCCTTCGATGATCGGGTACAACCTGCTCACCATTAATATTCGCGGCATAATCATTCGCATGGATAACTTTGTCGAAGAATTCATGGCGCGGGTAAACCTGGAACAACTGGACGCTGACAAGGCTCAGAGATAGGAGATTTCCTGTATGCGTAAGCGTCGCTTTCAATCGAGTCCTTTTGACCAGATCAATATGATCCCGCTGATTGACATCACTTTCTTTCTGCTCATTATCTTTCTGATGATGATGCCGATTATCGAGTACGGCACCTCGGTCGCGCCGCCGGAACTGAATTCCAATCCGCTGCCGGAAGACTATAAAACGGTCGCCATCGACAAAGACGGCAGGCTGATTTTCGATAAAAGGGTCATTACCCAGGACCAGTTGCTGGATGAACTGCGCAAGCTCAAAGCCAACTCGCCCAAGACCACCCTGCTGCTGCGGGCTGACGGCGCCCGCTCCTATAAGGAAGTTATTGCGCTCATGAAGACGATTAAAAATTCAGGATATAAGAACATTTCTCTTGTAACACAGGCCGAAGGCAGCAATTAGGAAAAGCATGATTCCGGAAATGTCATATACGGTTTCAACGGAAACGGGAGCAAAACCCCTGGTTTCCGCGCGAACCAGGAAAAGAGTTTTCAAAGGGGTGCTGCTTGCCCATGTGATCTTTATCTTTATTCCGCTCATCTGGATCTGCGTCGGGGACTGGTTTACGCCGAAACCGCCGGACGTCATGGCGATTAATCTGGTTGCCATGCCGAAAACATTCGGGGCGCTCAATATTCCCGCCGGCCACCCGCCCTCCGGCGATCCGGGTCCGCCGGGGCCTCCGGAACCGACTCCGCCGTCGCCGCCGACTAAAGCTGAAGTTTCAGAACCAACCCCGCAAGAACCGGCGCTGGCGCCGGTTAAGCCGCCGCCACCGGAACCGCGAGTGATTGATCTCCAGAAGAAAGTCAAGCAGAAAATCCTCCAGAAGAAACAGCAGCAGGAAGCCACGGATAAGGCGGCCAAGAAAGCGGCTGAGGACAATAAGAAATTCAAGGCGGCCAGCCCCTCGGAACTGGCTGATATGATCAATGCCAAAAGAGTGGGTAAAACCGGCTCCGGCGGCTTCGGCAAAGGCCCGGGTACCAGCAGCCAGGCCCCGCCGGGACCGATCGGCTACGGCGGCAGGGGAACCGGCGAACTCAGCGCTCCTTACGAACAGGCCCTCGGCTTTTATCTGAAACAATACTGGGACACTCCGGAAAAACGGCTGCTGGGCAACAAAATGCCGGAAGTGACGGTCCAGATCAATATTTCTGCTGACGGTCGCATCATTTCATACCGCATACTCAAGCTCAGCGGCAACCAGTTAATGGACGATTCCGTCGAAAGACTGTTCATGTCCGTGAAACAGGTTCCGCCGCCGCCGGATCACGTCCCCAGGGAAGTCGCCCTGATTATGGCCATCGGCGAAGACGACAAGTAGGAAGCCTCCGGGGCCTCCGGACAATACGGACATAACGGACATAACGGACAGTCGAATGCTCAGCACTTCTTCAGCACTTCAGAACTTCCCCTCCGTCAGGCAAACGGGGATATCTTTTTCATCGCTTCCGCAATCAGCATGGGAATGTCATCCGCAAGCATGCCCCGGTTGCCGAAATAACTGAGTTCTCCGGCCAGCCCGTGAATATATACCGCCGTCGCCGCCGCTTCGAAATAGTCAGCTTCATTTGCGATAAAGGACGCGATGATGCCGGTCAGGCAATCGCCGGAACCGGCCGTCGCCAGCGCCGGGCAGCCGCTGCCGTTGACCGCGACGCGGCCGTCGGGGGAGGCAATGACGGAACGATGTCCTTTCAGCACTGCCGTGGAACCGGTGGCTTCGGCCAGGGCTTTTGCCTGGATAATCCGGCTGGAGTTCAGGCATTCGCTCAAGTCGAAAGCATCCAGCAGACGGCGCATTTCACCCGGATGCGGGGTCAGGATATTGGATTCCTTTTCCTTGAAAATCTCCGGAATCTGCGAGATCACATTCAGCGCGTCGGCGTCAAACACCATCGGCTTGTCGATGGTGCATAAGTAGCTGAGGAACGGCACCAGATCCCGGTTCTGCCCGATGCCCGGACCGACGACAATCGAATCGGAGGCCGCGATCAGCGGCTCCAGCTCTTTAATGGACTGCTCGCCGAAATAGCCGCTGCCGTTGTCCGGCACCCGTTTGACAATCAGGGAAAAACAGCGGCTGTCAACCGGCTGCCCGTTCTGCGGAATCGCCACCCTCACCAGGCCGCTGCCGGAACGCAAGGCCGACAGCGCGGAAAGAAACGGCGCGCCGGAATATTCCCGGCTTCCGGCAATAACCAGGACTGCCCCGCGGGTGTTTTTGTGGCTGCTCATCGGCAGCCGGGAAATCAGTCTGGCGGCGTCGCGGGCGGCATATATTTCAAAATCAGCTTCCGCCTTTTCAATATATTCATCGGGAATGCCGATCTCGACCACCTTCAGCAAACCGCATTGGGCGGGGCCGTCGCCGAGCGTCAGCCCTCTTTTCGGCAGGCCGATAGTCACGGTCAGGTCGGCCAGGATGCAGTCGCCGCAAATTTTGCCGGTATCGCCGTCCAGCCCGGAGGGAATGTCCAGCGCGATAACCGGCAGGCCGGACGCATTGACCGTTTTAATCCAGTTGTCAAACGGCTTTTTCAGGTTGCCTTTGGTCCCGGTGCCGAGCAGGGCGTCAATGATGATGTCGCCGTCCTTGAAATCACTTTTGACAAGGGTCTCTTTAACCTCGATCTTTACATCTTCCTTGATTTTTCCGGCATGTCTGGCGGCGGCGCCTTCCAGGTCGTGAATGCCGCAGACGGCATAAATCGCCACCTCGCTTAAACTGTGTTCAAAGAGATAACGCGCCGCCACATAGCCGTCGCCGCCGTTGTTGCCTTTGCCCGCCAGAATGACAAACCTGTTAACATGTTTATTATCAAGCCGTTTGGTATAATCTATGATTTCCTGTCCCGCGCCGTTGCCGGCGCGTTCCATCAAGTCGAAGCTGGAAATGCCGTATTCCTGAATGGTCTTCTGATCCAGGGCTCTCATCTGTTCAACGCTGACTGCTTTCATTTTTTTCCCCCTCTGTCGCGCAAAAATGTAATATCCGTGTTGCTGTTATTAAATTAACATCTATTTTAGGAGCTGTAAAGAAATAAACTTGACAAGTTTCGCGAAATATCCCGAAGTGATTTCGGGAACCTAAGCCTTAATTTTAACGCAAAGGCGCAAAATCGCGAAGAAAAACAAAAAGGAAAAAAGCCTTTTTAAAATTTGGCACAGCCAAAATTAAAAAACTTCTCTTCTTTGCGCCTTTGCGTCTTTGCGTTAAATTCTTCATTCGGGAGAAGCGCGAAGAGGTCAAGGTTATTTTTGTACGGCTCCTTAGAAAAAGAAAAACAATTTAATCTGGTATCTTATGCGTTTCCGGCAAATATATATTGAAATCACGAATGTCTGCAACCTGGCCTGTCCATTCTGTCCGGGCACCAGCCGCGCTCCCGCATATATGGACGCCGAACTGTTTGCCGACATCGCGCGGCAGGTGAAACCGCTGACGGAACAGGTCTATTTTCACGTCATGGGCGAACCGCTGCTGCATCCGGACTTTGCTCGTTTCATTGAAATCTGCGCCAAACTTGAGTTGCCGGTCGCCATCACCACCAACGGCACGCTGCTAGATACCGCCGTTGCCGGAAGCCTACTCAACCCCATCGTCCGCCAGGTGAATATTTCTCTGCACTCGCTCCAGCAACTCCGTTCGCGGGCGGATAAAGAAAAACAGCTTCAACAGATTCTGGACTTTACCAGAAAGGCTTTCGAGCAGCGTCCGGAGCTTTATATCAACTACCGGCTGTGGAACCTGGACTCGCCGTCGCAGGAACTGGATTCCGGCGCGAACGGCTGGATTTGCCGGAGCATCGAAGCCGCCTTCGGCGTAACCATTCCCGCCCTGGGACATTCCAGCGGCCGCAAAAGCCGCCCGCTGCTGAACCGTTTGTACCTGCATCTGGACACCCGTTTCGAATGGCCGGATATTGATTCCGCCGAACCTCTAAACACCAAAGGCTTCTGCCATGCGCTCGGAACCCATTTTGCCATTCTGGCGGACGGCACGGTGGCGCCGTGCTGCCTGGATCGCGACGGGATTACCGCCCTGGGCAACTGCCGTCAGCAATCAATTCTTTCCATCATTGACAGTCCGCGGGCAAAAGCCGTCTTTGCCGGTTTCGAAAAAGGCGTCCTGACCGAAGAATTGTGCCAAAAATGCACCTACTGTTCCCGTTTCAAAGGCCGTTTGAAGAAAGTGTGATTCCGGACATTCCGGACACCCTTGTCCAGAACCGTTTTTAATCCCGCGTCCGCGGGAAGGCACAGAGACACAGAGAAAACTTTTTTATTCATTTTAGGCATTCCGGATACCGGTTTTGCACGATGCTTCTATGGAGTCTTTATGGGTCCTATGGGTCCTATGGGTCCTATGGGTCCTATGGGTCCTATGGGTCCTATGGGTCTTATGGGTCTTATGGGGTCTCGCCGCCGAGACCGAGTCCGGACATTCCAGACACCCATCCCGCACAACGCTTCCAGTAATCTGGGAAGACTGGGAAGACTGGGAAGACTGTACCCCGTCCGAGACGGACGGCGCTGCGACAAACCATATTCCGGACATTCCGGACACCTGCTGAACTCCCTCGTCCGGTCCCATACTTCCCATTATTCCCATACTTCCCATGCTTTTGTTTTCCGGCAGCCGGTCTTATGGACGACTATGGACTATATGGACTATCTATGGACGCCGGTCCGGACAACTTTCCCATGCTTTTGTTTTCCGGCCCATAGGCCCCATAAGACCCATAAGACCCATAAGACCCATAAGACCCATAGGCCCCATTCTCTTCCCGCCCCTGCGGAAGACGACACCACCATGCAGAGTGGTTTTCCCGTTTTCCGGCTTATTCTGACTACTGACTACTGACTACTGACTACTGACTACTGGCTGTTATCAGATATCCATCTCAAAAAACTCGGCCCGGTCTTTCCACGCCTTGATCATATCCGGGGCGTATTGGCCTTTTACCGTCCTGGGGGCTGCTGTGGTCCCGGGAATCAGCGGACGGCCTTCGGCTTCCGCTTTGGTGTTGTATTTCCGTCTTTCCATTTCGGTGAAGGTGACCAGCATCATGTCTTCGAATTCCTCAGTTTCCTTTTTGCTGAAACCGTCACCGGCGTCGGCGGGACATTGAGCTTTGTATTCGGCCAGGGCTTGCAGCCCGGCGATTTCCGAAGGGTCGAGTTCAGGTACAGGCTGTATTTCAGCTTTCGGCTGTTCATCTTCTAACTTTTCTCTCCCGCAGTCGCGGGACCCGCAAGGCGGGGCAGGCTTAATCCCTTTTCGTCTGTCGCTGCGTTCCAGCCAGTACTGAATCGCTTTGAGATTGGGGATGGCGTCTCTGACCGTGGTGCGGGTTAGCCCCTCATGGTTGGTTACGTGGGTGGTGATGGTGTAATTGCCCAGCGCCAGTTCCAGCAGGCGGTTTTCGATTCTGCTGTCAATGACATCCCGGCCCACCTCAATCGCCTCGGCAAATTCCGGATGCTGCTGTTTATAGATGTAGAATGTTGAACGCGCGATGCCCATTTTGTACGCAATCTGGCTGTCGGTCAATCCGTCGGATGCTAAATCCATTGCGCGTTCCGGAAAATTTTCGTCATACTTTGATTCCGCCATGATACAGTCTCCTTATATTTTGTTGTTTTACCAATTTTTGAAATTTCTTTTTTTTACCACAGAGACACAGAGACACAGAGAAAGGCAATAGAAAAATTTTCGTTTTAACCTACTTCTCTGCCACCGATATTTAGCTCTTCGTCAAATGCCCCGGAGTTAAATTCCGCGTTTTGTTCGAAATCTTTTTTTATCTAAACCTCTGTGTCTCTGTGCCTCTGTGGTGAAATCTTGGTGTTCGTTTTGGGCTTTTTATCAATACCCGTAAAGCCCGGCATTTTACGCCGTTGGTAA
>CAIKZE010000042.1 GCA_903831825.1 uncultured Lentisphaeria bacterium
GCAACCAGACGAGAGCCTGAATTTTCTATGCGGTGCAGATAGTTTTATCTATAATCTTCAAAGGCTTAAACGGATCTGGAAAGTGACCTGTCAGAAAAGAGTCTGGAAAATTATAAACCGTAAAATGAACCCGAAAACTCCTGGCTTGGGTTGCTATATATTTTGCTACAAGACAGAAAAATGCAGCCTCAATAGAGTTACCCTGAGAGTGCTGAAATCAATGCTCTGATATAGATTATTTTGTATAATTTGAGTCTTAATTCTTAGAGATCGAAAGACGGTGTTAATGCCTTTAATGCCGGTTTAATTTGGGACTTCAGTTCGTGAAAGCTATTCCATGATGCTTTCTTATGATGTTGCAGGCAACCGGCTATAATTGCGGGGGATATATTCAGGCGTCTGGATTCAATCCCTACCCTGCTGCTGGAAGGACGTATTGTATCGGCAAAAGCACTCAGGATAATGGCGCTTTTTAATATTTTACCTGCAAATGCATCCGCTTCTTTTTCGCGGCGATCAGTCATGTCTATATCATTGAAGGAATCAACGAACAGATCGCTTTCGCCGTGCAAATGTTTTAGAATATGCCCGATTTCGTGGGCTATCGTAAACCAGAAATTGTCAATCCTGTCCAGCCTTCCAGTATATGCCAGAACAGGGTTGCTTTTGTGCATAAACGAGGCTCCGTCAGTATGCGTATGTGGTAAGTGCGGAACGTGTGAGAATATAACGCCGCAAGCCTGCAATTGAGCAATGAACAGTGATACGCCATTTTTTCTCAAAGAATAATCAGTGATTTCATCGGCCAAGTGTTCAAGTTTCTTCGCGTCGTATTGGCAAACCGGGGCTTTTCCCTTTATACTGTTTTTAACTGCCTGTATCCAAGTCAGGGCGTAAAATGGATTGAAATGGTCAAATGCTTTTGATTTTCGGAAACACACCTTGGCCTGCTTGTCCAAAAACCCGAAGTCAAGCCGGGTAAAATTCCAAAAGGCGCAAACTTCTTTTTTCAAAGTTTCACGGCATTTTGATAATATACCCAGCTTTCTCAGTTCGCTGATTGGCATATAGCGATAGATAAGAGCCCTGGCTTCCGTTTCTTTCGTTTCCGCTCCATCTTCCAGACGTTCACGATATTGAGCGTCAAGGTTAAGCCAGAAAGTCACGGACTGCTTAAATACTTTGCTTAATTGCAGCGCGGTATCGTAAGTTATGGGCGTTTTGTTTTTTACCAGTTCACTGATATTCTTTGGAGTGCGTCCCATTATTTCGGCCAGGTCTCTTTGTTCCCATCGGCAACACTCCAGTTCTTCCTTAATAATGTCTCCCGGCCCCAGATTCACAAATGGTTTGTAGTTGCTCATAGTTTCCCCTCACTCGTAGTGTTTTGTAACGTCAAGAATTAATACGGTTCCTGTGGTTCTGGCGCTGTCCGTAAAGTCAATCTTAAATTCTATCCGATACTCCAGATTTATTCTGATAGAAAAACAATCTTCGCGACCCTCCAGGCTTTCAAACCGCATTGACGCAGGATAGAATAAATCTGAAATCGAAGCGGCCGCTTGTATCCGCTCCATTCGCGTAACAAATATTTTTGCCAATCCCTTATCAATAAATTTATACTTCCTGCTTGCCCCTTTGGTGTATAAATCTATCAAATGTTTATTGCCGCCGAAATCAAATTTCATTCATGCTCTCTTTATATTATAGCATTTATTCAATTAACTTGCAAGGTTAATTACTATAATTGCCTGTTTATACTTTATATTACTTTCGTCTTAAACTCTATGACGGTTAATATCTTTAATTGCCTAATCCCATAGAAAGGCCATTTCTAAATTTTCTCTATGTATTTATGATAGCTTCCAATGTATAGCTTTTCAAGGCATGAAATAAAAAAGCACTGCCGGTTAAAGCAGGGTCGCGAGTGCGGAGTTTACTGGATGTGGAGAATGCAAGGGCAAGCATTCAAGGCTCCACAGAGCTATTGCCTACACAAGGTTATAGAAGCTGTTTTACAGCCTTAATCCTTGCTTCAAAGATTCCGGGGTAAACGAATGAAAATCACCGCAATAAAAACAACATAAAATAATAGTCCCGGATTCTGCAAGCTGCCCCTTGGGGAATAAATATTCTGTTTCTAAATTCGATGATTTGCTGCCTAAAAAGTGTATTAAAACAGGGAGGCTAATGCATTTTAAACAGTCATTTAACTGCCACCAATATATCCTCCCTGGCAGGCTAGTTACAACTGATAACATCCATAAGACCTTTCCTTTCCGGCAAATTTATTTTGGAACGTTATCATGTATCCCATCATACCCGTTGGTCATATAAACTGCAACAATAACTGTTTGACGCCATTAATTCAAGTTTATCCATGAACAGGATTATCACCAATAATACCGCACAGATCATGCATATTCGCAGCCACAGAAGACCGTCTGGGGGATGAGCTGACCCAATGGCTTGATACTAGGATTAAGCAAGTTATAGCCATAATCAGAACGCTCAAATTGGAAGATATTAATCTCTTTTGCCATTATATTTTTATCTCTCGCATTCATTATCAAATCTCATTATTTTAGCCATTCAAAGGAGATATTTTCAGTTCAAGTTCA
>CAIKZE010000043.1 GCA_903831825.1 uncultured Lentisphaeria bacterium
AAGAATTACCTGTACTTGCAGGCGGTGGCAATGAAAAAACTGGGCGATGGCAGTTGGGCCAGAGCCAGACGTGAGTGCGGGATACTGACCAATTACCGGCTGCAACGAGCAAAACGTAGGGAGTAATGAATGAGTGATGCCGACGGTATGCTATTCCGGCAAATGCGGCAGAGACAGAACCGGCAGGGAGAAGAATAGGCTGAGGCAGAACAGAAAGGAGTTCCCGGGAGGTGCCTGATGCACCTTCCAGGAGCTCAGTTTTATCGGTGATCAGGCGGAAACGTGAAAGCTGGTTAAATTATATTGAAGCCATTTAGCGTTGCGCGAAGCCCAGTATTCCTTGACGATGACGGCAGCGAGGACGCTGCAAAATGGACGCTCAAGGTAAGGCTGCTGGATGAGGTTTTGATCGTCTTTAAGCATCTTCCGGACAAGATGAAAAATGCATTGAACACAGCAGTTATATATGCCTGAAAATGGATGATCAGCGTTTCGCGGGCAATTCGACGGATCGGACAGCCCGAGACACAAAATATTGTACATCAGTAATTTGTTTTTCTGTGGCTGATTACGGGATATTTGATGGCCGCCGCAAACCGGCAATGGTGCGATTTAGCTGGCCTGCCGGGTATTGGAACATGCGATGGAGCCGATCGCGCTTAAATCGCTGTTTCCGTGCAAATTCGTATTTTGGGTGGTTTAAAATCATTGATGTCAAATTTCTACGCTGCGTCTTGTGAGATATGTGTATAATGGCGAGTCATGTCCGGGCTGCCGTTACAGACAAGCGTAAGCCACCGGTGAAACCATGACAAACATGGACAGCACAAATAATTAGCGGCCTTGCTGTGGCCTTACTGTGGCCTTAAGTCGGTCAGAACAGTTGAAAAATAGGGAAAAAGAAAAGAAAATAGAAAATCAGAATTATAGCCTAATGGCTTGTTTTATTGATAATTTTGAGCTTAAAAAGTTGGTGCCGAAGGTGGGACTCGAACCCACACGCCCTTGCGGACTCCAGATTTTGAGTCTAGCGCGTCTGCCAATTTCGCCACTTCGGCCCGAAATGAGAGATGAATAAATTAGCGCGAAAAGAAAGAAAATCAAACCAGTTTTAAATGTTTGCTAAAAAATTGATTAACTGCATTAAAAATCAAACCATCACTGGCGGATGAAAAAACAGCGTCTGTTTTACTGTTAAGCAAACAGACGCTGTATAATCGGATTAACGAAAAATTATATCTGCACCAGAGTCTTGACTTCCACCGGCAGGCCGGTCTGCATCGACTTGTTGGCGGCAATCCCGATCAGGATGGATTTCGCGCCGTCAACATAGCCGGCGGCATGGCCCAGCGGATCAATCTTCGCTCCCTTGAACAGGTGGTCGAGCAACCTCACGTCGCCGCCGCCGTGTCCGCCCTTGTCGTTCTGCTCATAAGTGATAACCTGCGGTTTGCCCCAATGGGCCTGGAAGATAATTTCGGGAACGATGTCTTTCTTCTCGCCTTCCAGTTCGCGCATTCCGGGCTGATTGAAGTCTTCGTGCCCGCCGCTGACGTAGGACGTTTCGACAACATTGAACTCCAGGCGGCCTTTGGTGCCGTTGAAGCAGACGCGATAACCTTCCCACGGATTATGGGCATTCAGGGAATAGGTCATGATGGCTTTGTTCTGATACTTGACCATGACGCCCATATTGTCTTCAATGGTGATGCCGTCACTGAACACGCTCAGGTCGCGGAAATAATTGTCTTCTTTTTCGGCGTCAAGATAGAGGCCGTTTAAAATCTTGTCTTTTTTCGTGATTTTCAGAGCAAACGGGTCTGTTGCCGCGACTTTCGAGCCGGAAGAACGATAGTAGAACTCTTTGACACCGCGTTTTTCGGCATTTTCCTTGCCGTAGAAACGGAGGTCGCCCATCGCAAAAACGGTTTCCGGGAAAGAATCGATCCACCAGTTGACCAGGTCGAAATGATGAGTGGCTTTATGGACCATCAGGCCGCCGCTGTTCTTTTTGTAGCGGTGCCAGCGGCGGAAATAATCGGCGCCGTGTGAAGTGTCCAGCAGCCATTCGAAATGAATGCTGGTGATTTCCCCGACCATGCCGCTTTTGATGATTTCCTTGATTTTGGTATTGCGCGGCGAATAACGATAGTTGAAAGTGACCGTGACATTTTTGCCGGTTTTCTTCTTGGTATCAATGATCTGCTGGCATTTTTCCGCATCCACCGTCATCGGTTTTTCCGTGATTACATCGCAGCCCAGCTCCATGGCGCGGCAGATGTAAGCATGGTGCGTCCGGTCCATGGAAGTAACAATGACCACATCCGGCTTCTGCTCTTTTATCATCAGTTCGAAGTCTTCGGCCTTGTAAGTTTTGACCGGAGCATGCTTATACTCGTTCTTAAGTTCTTTGTTCCAGAAATCCATACGGGTCTGGTTGGTGTCGCAGAAAGCTTTCAGTTCCGCGATTTTGGTGTAGTCAACCGCGAGGGCCTTGATATACATCGAAGACCTTCCGCCGGTTCCGACAATTACATACCTTTTTTTTGCTGCCATTTTAAATCCTCATTTTGGGTTAGGAACCGTCTCAAAATAACCTATGTTTTTACACCGCTCTCTTGAATGCTTTTCGCGCCGCTTGTTCGTTACATACCTGCCGGTATGCGCCTCACAAGCAACTCGAAAATCAAATCAAGATATTCGGTGAAAATTCAATAGTTTATTTTGTTCCAGTTCCTTAATTTTTATTTAAACGCTTTGGCGTTGGACAAACTTTGTCGGGAAAATGATCGTTTCCGCCGATGCGGAACGCCGTTCCGTCAACTCTACAATTTTCTCATTTACCTCCGCAATCGGGTGGGCAACCGTGCTCAAAGACGGACATGAATAATTTCCCCACGGGTCGTCATCGAATCCGACCACGGCGATATCATCCGGAATCCTGATGCCTGCCTCCCAGGCGTATTTCAGAAAGCCGAAAGCCATGCGGTCCGTATCGAAAAATACCGCGTCCGCTTTCGATTCCATCAATGATTTTCCTAGCTTGTAACCGTCCTCAAACTCGCTGCCGCCGGTTTCAATCAGTATCTTTTCAGCGTCTCTGCCCCGGAAGCTGCGGAACGCCTTTTCAACCCCCTCGACGCGGCTGCCGATGCTTCCGCAGCGGACGATCCGCGACCGGCCGCTTTCCAGCAGAAAAAGAATCGCGTCCTTAATCCCCGACGAACGGTCTATTTTTATCTGGTGGAATTTACATTTTGGCGAAATCATGGGGCAATCAACAAAAACAAACTGCTGCGGCAGCGATACCAGCACGTCTTCCGGCAGCCAGTCGCGCCAGGCAAACAGCGCCACCGTATCAACCATGCCGGCCCATTCGCTGAGCATGGTTCTTGCCGCTTCCGGGCTGTTCTGTAAAATACCGACAATCGGGAAAAAACCATGCACTTCCAGCCGCTGCTGCAAATCATGGCTTTTCCTGATGAAAATATCATTTTCAACCGTTCCGGTGACAATGCCGACAAAACTGCTTTTGCGCAGCCGCAAATTCCGGGCGGCAATATTCGGAATATAACCCATGCGGGCGGCGGCCTCCAGAATCTCCTGACGTTTCACGTCACCGATCCCGGTCTGCTCTTTCAACGCACGATTAACCGTCCGGATTGATACTCCGGCTTCTTCCGCTATCTGTTTAAGTGTTACTGCCATAATTTTATCACTTTCAATGCTACGCCATCGTTGGCATCTATTATACATCGCATAAAAAGTCATGTCAATACCCTTTCCCTTATTTTTTTAAATTTAATTATACTCTGCACGGCTGAAAATTTAAAAATAGACGAGCAGGATTGTGGATTGGATTTTTTCGATCCGACTGATTGGCGATATGAATATCGCCCGAAGGAGGATCGGGAAAATACGACCGCAAGACACTCGTCCCGCGTCTGCGGGATTGCGATCTTTTGAGTTTGGATTCGCACTCTTCGAGCGCTTTCGATACCCCGGTATCGGCAGCCTCTCAGAATACGAACCAATTCTCAAAATCTTCGCAATCTATTTTAAATTTTCAGCCGTGCGGAGTATTATCATTTGACTTTAGCGGTTATCAGCCGTATGATACCGGAGACATAAATAAACAGCAGGCGGAAATGTTTAAACTTGCAACATTCACAGTTGACTGTACGCCGCCGGCCGGAACCGTGGTCGGCCTGAATTTCAGAGGCGGAGCGGAATTTATCCGCGACCCGCTCTATCTGCACGGGCACATTTTTTCGGACCGCGGCGGTAGATATCTGATCGCGAGCATGGATTATTGCGCCCTGCTGCATTCGGCTTATGAACAATTGCAGGCCGCGCTGGCGGAAGGGGCCGGAACCGGCGTTGAACATACGGTACTCCACTGCATCCACCAGCATGACGCGCCGCTGATAGATTTTGAAGCCGCCAAATATATCAATCCGCAGGCGCATCTGCGTTTTACCTGGTTTCGCGATGTCATCGACAAATGCCGCGCTGCCGCTGCCGCCGCGACAGATAATTTTATCGGGATTGCGGAAACCGGATCCGGCGAATGCCGGCTCCGCGGTTATGCGTCCAACCGCCGGATGCCGGACAAGGAAGGCAGGATTCAAGTCCGGTTGAGCCGCTGCGCCGAGCAATCATTGAAAGACCTTCCGGTCGGCATAATTGACCCGATGCTCCGGACCTGCGCCTTCAAAGATATCTACGGCGGGATAGTGGCAACGATGAGCTTCTACGCCACCCATCCGCAAGTGGCCAACACCGGCAACAAATTCAGCGCCGACGCGCCGGGCGAAGCCGTCCGGCTGCTGGAAAAGGAAATTCCCGACGCCACCCATGCGTTTTTCACCGGAGCCGGCGGCAATATCACTGCCGGGAAATATACTTCCGCCGATGACCTCGAAGGCAACATTTTAAAATTCGGCAAAAAACTGGCTGACGGAATCTCATCCAATATCAACGGCATGCAATGGGAACCGGCCGGCAATCTCTCATGGCGGAACGCCTCGTTCCCTTTCCCGGTCGTGACGTCAGACAAAAGCAAGCTTATCGAAATGTTGCGAAAAGATCCCGCGAACGCCGCTTCGGCGGCGGCGCTGCTGGGGGCTAATGACTTCAATCCGTCTCCGGCGTATGTAATCAACATGCTGCATACCGGCAATATCCGGCTTATTTTACTGCCGGGGGAACCGTTTGTGGAATACCAGCTTTTCATCCAGTCGCTGATCCCCGACGAATTTGTCGCGGTCGCCGCCAATTGCCGCGACGATTTTCTCTACCTCCCGCTCGCCGCCAGTTTTAATGAAACCGGCGGTTACGAAACCGAGTATTTCTGCCGCACCACTCCGGAGTTTGAACCCCGGTTCAAAGCCGCCGCCGCCGGACTGCTTACGTCCGGATAGAATAAATTACAGTTGAAAAAGAGGAGAAAAATGGATTTTGATATTTCACATTTATCACCCAAGGCAAGAATGCGGCTTGGAAAATACTTTCGCAAAATCCATCTGCCGAAAGCGCTATGGATGATTTCGGTGGCAGTAATCGTTCTCGGTATCGGACTTGCCTTTTATCTTGATCAACTTTTGAATCATAATAACATTATGCCGACAGTTATTGGAATTTTTATTTTTGTATTTTTTTGCGGGATATCCGCCTGGATGTTGAAGAAAGAACCGGAAGCCAATAAAAAATTTACGGAAAAGTTTTTAAATAATGAAGTATTCCCAAAATGTTTTGAGTGCAATAAAAATAATCCGGACAAGCTGGAAAAATGCGCGTCCTGCCGCGCTGATTTGAAAATTAAAATGATGGATGAGTCAACGCCTGACGGAATTTTAAGTTTCAATAGTCTGTTGAAAGAAAAGCCGGTTCGTCATTCCTCCTCCATAATATTTTGCACCGGAATAGCATTTAATCTATTATATTTCTCTATCCTTTTAAATGTTCAATTACTGACTTTTAACTGGTTCATAAAAGATACCATGGAAGGTATTGATAAGGATAGGATTTCATATCTTGAATCTAAATCAGATTTCAGTGATGGGATTATCAGGTATCTTATCCCGCGTCCGGGGGAAAACGAATCAACCGATGATTCCGGTAAGCGATTGGATGGAGTGCCGGTTTACTACAATTATTATGACAAAAACAATAAAGGATTGGCTATCCTCGGCATAACCCTGCTGCAACCAGCCGAAACCCTGGCCATCGACCATGCGCTGACTTATAACAGTTATATGTCGAAGGCCGTGCATTATAAAGATTTCATCAAACAAAATAAAGATTCAATGGTTATGCTTGCCGGACCATGCCTCTGCGGCCAGCCAGGCCACGTCGGCCAGCCCGATCACAGGGCGAAAGTCAGGATTTTCCCTAAATGTTATTTTGACCAGAAAGTCATTGTAAAATTGCCCGGCAATGCCGATTTTCAAGGAACAATATGCGGAATCGAGACCGACAACGCTGGTAAAATAACTTATGCGGTTCGCATGGATTCGCAAACTGTCCGCAAAGACATTCCGGAAGACAACATCACGTTAATCCCGGATGAGCCGAAACCTGAAGCGCCGGGTGTTGCCGCGCGTCCGCGTAAAAAATAAGTGCGCGACCCTTGTAATCAACTGCCCTTTTCCGGCAAATTTTACGGTTTTGGTGTAAAAATCGCAAAAATCTACTGAAAAAAGGTTTAACATCTGGAATTTTTGATATATATTTCTTCACGATATCGTGAATGGTGTATTGATAAACAATTAGAACCCCGAAAATATAGATGCGTTTTCAATGTCCGTTTTGCCGCGGAATTGTGGCAGTAGATAATTCGCAGATGGGAGAGGAAGTGCAGTGCGGTCACTGTGACGAGATTGTCACCGTGCCGAGTTCCCGTCTTGCCACCGGTTCTGTCATCGCCGATTTCATCATCATGGAGGAACTCGGACGCGGCGGGATGGGCGTGGTTTATCTGGCGCATCAAATCTCGCTCGACCGTCCCGCGGCCGTCAAAATTCTTCAGGAAAACTACGCCAATAACGCGGAATTCGTCGTCAACTTCATCAAGGAAGCGCGTTCCGCGGCCAAGCTTAACCATCCGCACATTGTCCAGGCTTATGCCGTCGGCGAAGATGAAGGCATTTTCTACTTCGCCATGGAGTACATTGACGGCGAAACCATGAAAGCGGTGCTGAGACGCGAAAAAGTGCTTACCACCGAAAAAGCCGTGACCATCATTCAGCAGATTGCCGAAGCGCTGGACTGCGCCTGGAAGGAACAGAAACTGGTCCACCGCGACATCAAACCCGACAACATCATGCTGACCAAAAACGGACGGGCCAAACTGGCCGACCTGGGACTTTCCCGCGTCGCCGGGGATGTTGAAGACGAAGACGAAGACGAAGTGATGGGAACGCCTCAATATATCAGCCCGGAACATCTTACCGGCGCGCCGATGGACGTCCGCAGCGATATTTACAGCCTTGGAGCGACATTTTATCAGTTTGTGACAGGCCGTTTTCCGTATGAAGGCAATTCCGCCACGGAAATCGCCAAAAAACACATTGAAGCCAATCTTGTTCCGCCGATCATCGTCAATCCGAAAGTTCCCGAAGCCATCAGCCAGATCATCGTCAAGATGATGAAAAAAGATGTTAACGAGCGTTATCAGGACGCCGAAGAACTGGTGGAGGATCTCCGGATGTTCCGGCGCGGCAAACTGCCGACCACCCTTTCCATGCCGAAAGTATTTTCCACCAGGACCAGAGCGGTGTCAAAAAGCGCCGTGCTGACTTTGGCCGGAACCCATCCGGCTCCGGGCGGCGCGGAAGTGCCGACCACCACCACCGGCTCGTTCAAACCATTATACACGTCCACCACCACCACCTCCAGCGGCATGGTCTTCAGCGGCCGTATGGATGATGAGATACACGGCGCGCCCAGAAAAAAAGTGCTGTTGTGGACTATTTTGACCATTGTGGGAATTGTAGCAATCGCCGGCGCCGTTATTTGGATTTATGTAATCCCGATTCTGAAAAACACGGAAGGCAACAAAGCGCTTGCCAACCAGAAAAATACGAAGAATATTGTTCAGCCGACGCCGACGCAGGCGGTCACGCCGGCGCCGCAACAACCCGTAAAAGTCAATAATGATGCCGAATATTGCGGTAAAATTGATGAAATGCTGCTGGCTTACACCAAAAACCCTGAAGACAAAGCAGGTTTCCTGGATAACGCCGACAGCTTTTTCGAAAAATTCCCGCAGCCGGATACCGCCATCAAAAAAGAAAAACTGAAAGATTTCCTGCGGGTATACGTGCCGCTGGATGAAACCGCCCGCGTCCTTCCCGCTCGCGAAAAACTCAGAACGGCGCATCTCGCCGAAATTGACGCCCGCAAAAAAGAGGAGGAACGTTTACAAACGGAGAAACGCCAGCAGGACGAACAGCGGCAAAAGCTGGAGCAGGCGGAAAAGGAAAGGAAACGCAAACAGGATGAAGAAAAGCGCGCACAGGAAAAGCGCGTCGCCGAATATATAAAATCAGTCAACAATAAGTTGGGCGGCATGACCGGAGTATTTGTAAAATATTGCGGAACCGGCGACGCCGCAATTGCCGAAAAAGCTTTTGCGGAAGCCATTTCCGAGCCTTCCCGCGCCACCAGCCGCTCGCAGAAAGAGAAAGAAGCGGCCGGCAAATTGGCGGATTACAGCAAGAAACTTCTTGAGGCGCTTAATATCGGGCGGCAAATGGATAATCTGCTTAAAAACAGCGGCACTGAACTGGAAGGCCTGCAGGTTGAATACAAGCGCGGCTCCCTTGGACAAATCAAAAAAGTGGAGAACGGCGTTCTCACCATAAAAATGATGCTTTCCGACGATACTGAAGACGTCAAACTCACCGATTTTAAAGATTTCTATCTGAATAAATTAATCAGCAAGGTTGAAAAAAAGAATAACATCACTAACGGATTTTTCTTCTATCTGCTGTACAACGGCGAATATGACGGCGAGCTGGAAAAGACAGCTCCTGACGCGTTCTGGAAAGCGGAACTGCCTAAATTTGAAAAAGCCTATTTCAAGGAAAAACTGAAAGGGGCCACCGCCGACCAGAAAAAAGAACTGCAAAGCCGTTTCGGGACGCTTGAGTCTTTTAAAAAAGCGCTGTCTGAAGGCGGCGGTTGACGGACGGGTCCGCCCGAACGCCGGAGAAACTCTAATATTATGAAAATAATACACTTTTCCGACCCTCACGCCGGCGGCCCCGCCGAAGACTGGCTGGCTTATCTGGACAAACGCTGGGTCGGGGTCTTCAATTATCGTTTCCGCCGCAGATTCCGCCATGACCAGGGCAAACTCCGTAAAGCTGTCGAATATATTCTCGATACCCGGCCCGATGTCGCGGTATGCACCGGCGATTTGACTTCCACCGGACAGCCCGGCGAATTCGCCGAGATCAAAGCCGTTTTGAAGCCGTTCCGGGAGTCCGCCATTCCAATGCTCTTTGTCCCCGGCAACCACGATTATTATGTGTATCGCGAAAAATGCGTCCGGGCCATGAAGGAGATGTGCCTTTTTATGAACAAGGACGAGTTCGGGTTTGATGATCTGCCGACCGCCAGAATGATTGCCGGAGTGCAGTTCATCATGGTCAACGAAAGCTGGCCCTCAAACCTTATTTCCTCATGCGGCTATCTAAAAAAATCGTCCAGTGAATTTGTTGAGCAATTATGCCGCGAAGAGAAAACCTGTCCGCGGATCATCGTCGGCCATTATCCGCTGATTGAAGACCATCCGCTGCTCAGAACCCGCCACCGGTTGTGGGGACAGAATAAAGTGCTGAAGCTGCTCCTGAACAAACAGATTGATCTGTCGCTTTGCGGTCATGTGCATCTGCCCTACGAGAAGATTGACGACACCGGCAGGGGTGAATACTGTGCCGGCTCTGTTACCAAAAACGGCTGTATGTCGGAAATCGATTACGACCAGGACCGCAACATTTTCTCCCTGAAAAAAATTGCCCTGGCATAACCCGGCCAGTCTGAATTATCCATCCCGTCATCTGCATTTTTCCCGAAAAAAATATGAGTTTTAAAAACGCATTTTATCGCGTTATTTGAGCCTATTCTCACAGTTTCTGTTGACAAATTCTGTAATAGTAAAAAGACAGGAGTTTTAATTTAAAAAAAACTTTTGTGTTTTTTGTGGATAAAAAAAGATGCGGAAAGTATGCTATACTCTATAACTAAAATTCAAGCCGTAAATATGGATCAGGCAATAATAGATTCCGGCAATAATAAATAATACTCCGGCAGTATAGCGGAACCAAAGTTCCAGTTTAGTCAGACAGTGAAACGCTTTGCCGAGATATTCTCCGCCGAACGCAATCAGAAAGGCAAAAAGAATAACCGGCAGTGCTGTTCCGCAACCATAAATCAACGGCAGCATAAAATAATCGTTACTTTTCACCGCCAGCGGAATCAGCGCGCCGAAAAACAATCCGGCGGATACCGGACAGAATGAAAGCGCAAAAACAACTCCTACCGGCAAAGCAAACCATACTCCGCTTTTTTCGGCCTGCTTATGCATTCTGTGATGCAGCCGGTCAAAAGAAAAGCCGGCGCCGATCATGCCCAGCAATACCATGCCAAGCAGAATCAGGCATGGCCCAAGTATCTCGTTAAGGTATTTTTGCAGAAAGCGTGAAACCTCGCCGGTCGCCAGCAATCCGGCGGTTATGCACACGCCAAGCAATACATAAGTAAAAGTACGTCCCAGAGTATACAGAAAACCGGCGGCAAGCACCCCTTTGTAATTGCCGATCTGCCGCCCGATGAAAGATATCGCCGCGATGTTAGTCGCCAGCGGACACGGACTGATCGCGGTCAGGATGCCCAGCCACAGCGCGGAGACCAATATATAACTGGTCATTTTGCGCCTCCGGGGTTTAACAGTTTATCAATTGCGGAACTCACATAAGCATTAAAATCTTCAGGTTTGCTCATCAGTTCCCAAACTTTGTCCAGACGCTCAAAAACAGTTATTTTACCATCTTTTGTTCTGGCGACAACTATGCAACTGGAAATTACGTCAAACTGTCTGGCCATCGGCTCGTTCTTCTGGAAATCCACTTCTGCAAATATGATGGAACCGTCCCGCATCTGTTTTTTATATTTTGATTCCAGCAGTTGCTTCGTCATTTTTTCAATGGTATTACAGGTAACACAGCGGAACGTTGCATGCATATAATAAACGTTGACAGTTTCAGCCTTCTGGCCGGACGGCAAAACCGCCTGCGGCCTGGCCGCGCTGTATTTGCCGAATGCAAAACCGATGCTGACCAGCACAAAGATCAGCAACAGGTTTTTTATTATATTTCCGGTTTTTTTCATTGATATTATTTTTTATCAGCAGCTTTTTCGTTCTTCAACTTTTCAAAGTCGTAACCCAGTTCTTGCCATTTCTTAAAGATATCTTCTTTAGAAATAAAGCCTTCATGACGCCACAATTCCTTGCCGTCCGCGTCAAAGAAAATCTGGGTCGGGATAGATTGAATGTTGTATTTTTGCGCTTTTTCCGCATTTTCCTTTTGCCAGACATCAATGAATTCAACATCCATAACCCCGGTATATTCCTTAGTTAATTCTTCCAGAACCGGCGCCATCATTTTACACGGAATACATTTTTTAGCACCGAGATCAAGCAGTTTGGGCAGTTTTGCTTTAACTGCCGGCGCATCTTTGCTTGCACTGGCGGATGATTCTTCTGTTGCCGGTTCTACGCAGCCGCACTGCGCCAGACAACTCCATCCCGCCGTCGCCATCATAACCAGCAATAATAATTTCAGATAATTCATCTTTAATTTCCTTTCATTTTTCAATTGCATGACAGTTTCGCTTTGCCGTCTTCCACTACTTTCTGAATATTTTCCCCGGTGACCGCCGACTGTCCCTTGACTAAGCCCAGATCGGTCAGATTCGTATGTTCAAATTTGGTAAATCCAGCTTGTTCCAGGCAACTTTTTGCGCAATTCAACGGACAGCCGTCTATCACCAGAATCTTTTCCGCGCTTTCAGTAGTTTTCATAATGCCGCCGACCCGTCCGCCGATTCCAGCCAGACAAAACATTTTGCCAATGCCTTCGCCGGCAAGCTGGCGGGCGGCCTGGTCGGCAATGGCCCCGACGTCCGCGGCTCCGGAACAGGCAAAGATTAATTTCGAGGCGGCGCTGCAAGCACAACTTTTTTGATCACTCATGATTTATTTTCCTTAAATTAAGGTTTTTTAAGCATTGCTTTTATTTCATCCGGAGAAGCCACCTTGCCGACAACTTTGACGTTGCCGTCAACCGCCAGCGCAGGAGTCATCATCACGCCAAATTTCATTATCTGATTAATATCAGTTACCTTTTCCAATTCAAAGCTGAGCCCGAGTTCCCTGGCTGCGGCCTCCGCATTTTCCGCCAGTTTTTTGCATTTTGGACAACCGGTTCCGAGAATCTGAATTTTCATCATGCTGCTCCTTTGTTTTTATTGCTTACCAGCTCATCTTGCCTTTTCCGTTGCACGGTTGAATCAATTCCCCGACTGCGCCAGGCCGGCTTGCATTTTAAACATCCCCGGCATTGATAGAAATCAATCCAGGGCTTATCCTCTTTTTTTTCCCGGATGAATGCGTCTTGCTGACACACTTCTCCCGCTTCGCAAATTTCACAGTTCCGGCAAGCTTCAGGCAGTATAATTGCTCTCTTCACGTCTACATGTCATCCCTTCTTTAGCGAAAACCCATATATGGCATTATCAGGTTAAAAAGCAATCCGACGATCAAAATGCCAACCGCGACCACGCCGAAAAATATAAAGATCAGCGGCAATTTCAACACCTTGCGCAAAATAACTGCCTCCGGCAGTGAAAGTCCGATTACCGACATCATAAACGCGAGCACCGTACCCAATGCCGCGCCTTTTTCCAATAACGCCTGAACAATGGGAATAATCCCGGCGGCATTGGAATACATCGGAACTCCAAGCAGAACGGCAAGCGGAACCGACCACCAGGCGCAGCGCCCCATGATTGACGCCATAAAATCCTGCGGAACATAGCCATGTATGCCCGCCCCTACGGCAATACCCGCTATAACATAAGGCCAGACTCTCCCGACGATATCCTTTACCGCGTCATACCCGAAACGCATTCTGTCATTCCAGGTTATCACAGTTTCTTCAAGCGTTTCATTAATTTTAATTTCGTAAACCCATGGCTCGACATATCGCTCTAGGCAAAGGCGTCCGATAACCCACCCGGCAGTAATCGCAATAAGCAATCCGGTAATAAGATATATCCCGGCGATCTTCCAACCGAAAAGACCGAACAGCAGCACCAGCGCAACTTCATTAATCATCGGCGCTGAAATCAAAAAAGAAAATGTCACTCCAAGCGGAATCCCGGCAGTAACAAATCCGATGAACAGAGGAACGGCGGAACAAGAACAGAACGGAGTGACTATTCCTAAATTGGCGGCAAGCACATTCCCGATAAACTCATGATGCCCGGCAAGAATCTTCCTTGTCCGCTCAGGTGAAAAAAATGAACGTATCACGCCAACCACAAACACCACCGCGGTCAGCAAAAGCATTACTTTGGGCGTCTCGAAAAGAAAGAAATCAACCGCTGAACTGAACTTGCTCGCCGCCGATAATCCCAACAGCGAATAAGTCAGCCATTTGGCCAAAGGTTCAAGATGCCAGTACAATATAGCCGCCGCCGCTCCAACCGATATACCGCATAGCCATTTTAAATATCTCTGTTTCCGCACTTTGCAATTGTCCGTCATATCAATGCTTGCCATATAGTTATTTTCTATTTCAGCCAAATACTTATTTACAGGAGCCGGATACTATTACCGACTCAATACAGTCCATAAAACGCAATATACAGGGGACTCTCAAGGTGTAATAAACCATTTGGCCCCGCTTATCATCCTGCACGACACCGGCATTTTTGAGCAGGGTTAAATGTTTTGATACAGTTGAAAAATCTGCTCCCACCAACTTAACTAATTCGCATACGCAACGCTCGCCGCGAGCTAATTCCTCAACAATAAAAAGTCGCGTGGGATGTCCCAATGCTTTTAAAACTTTCGCCTTCTCATCTAAAATCACCCGTGCTTTATCGTCCATAAACAGTACCTTCATTATTTATTACATATTTGGCAATATAACCAAATAATGAATTTTTGTCAAGAAAAAACAGAATTTCTTTCCAAATATTTGCTGTCCATATCGTTTTTCCAAGCGCGTTGGCCTGACTTCCGAATATGGTAAAAAGTGCATTTAACTTCCTTATTTACAGCAATTAACACAATATCAAATTGACAAAATTACTAATAGTAAAAAGACAATTGAAAATTAAAAAACCGGGAACTATTACCCCAAAATTAAGGATTTGATTAACTTTATGGAAATATTATTAAAAATTGCAGACAAGCGATGGCGCATCCCCTGGGAACGCCGGTCTCCGTACCGGCTTTTTCAAGAAACGCATCATATATTCCATATGACCGGAATGAGAAACAGCCTGCCGGTACGGAGACCGGCGTTCCCGGAATTTGCCGCGCCTTCGGCGGGTAAATCTTTGTGGTAAAAAAAGGATTGGGATATGGGTACAGACTTTAAATTTACAGACGACCAGCTACTGGCGCTGAAACTGATCGGGGGAGCGGTTAAGAACCTGCTCCTGTTCGGGGGCTCGCGTTCGGGCAAGACGCTTGTTCTGCTGTTTTCGATTGTGCTGCGGGCGATCAAAGCGCCGGGCAGCCGCCACGCGGTATTTCGTTTCCATACCAACTCGGTGCGGCATTCGGTGCTGCTGGACACGTTCCCAAAACTCATGAAAATGTGTTTCCCCGACATCCAATATAAAGGCAATATGCGCGACGGTTTCATCAAACTGCGGAACGGCTCGGAAATCTGGTTCTGCGGTTTGGACAACAAACAGCGGGCGGAAAAAATCCTCGGATGCGAATTCGCCACGCTGTACTTTAATGAATGTTCGGAAATCAGTTATCCGGCGGTGACCACCGCCATGACGCGGCTGGCGCAGAAAGTCAAAATCCTCGGCACGGAGGAGTTATTGCCCAATAAGGCTTACTTCGACTGCAACCCGCCGGGCAAGTCCCACTGGTCATATAAGCTGTTCATCCAGAAAGCGGAACCGGAGAACAATGCTGCTTTATTGTTTCCGGATTACTATGACTCGATGCTGATGAATCCGCAAAGCAACCGAGAAAATCTGGCGGAAGGCTATATTGAAACCACCCTGGCCGAGTTGCCGGAACGGCAGCGCCAGCGTTTTCTGGAAGGCAACTGG
>CAIKZE010000044.1 GCA_903831825.1 uncultured Lentisphaeria bacterium
CGAAAATGATTCCCTGAAAAAAGTCTTAATTCCTTTCATCCCCCTGCTTGAATTATCACTCTCTCCTTCCGGAGGCGGGTACTCACCCTCCTTGATCATCAGGCAGGCCATCCCGAACCCGACCAAGTACAGAACTGCGGCACCGATAAAGATTTCCCGCATGTGCGATTCTGCAAATTTAAAAATAAAGAAGTTATACAGCGCTCCAGCTCCAGTGCCGACAATCCTGAGCAATCCAACAAAGCGAGCCAGAAACTGCGGAGGAACCACATCGTTAAACAGATACCAGAATACCGAGCCCACAAACATGTTGAAAAATTGGAACATGATTAGAAAAACAGCGATAAGAACAATCGTAATAGTGGCTGGAGTAAATTGCCGCAAAAACTCAGAATTTCTTTGCAGCGCACCGCAAATATCATCGCCGAGCCCCATCAACGCCAGACTGGCGCAAAGAAACGGCATGGTCCAGATGATGAACGGGATGCGTCTGCCCCATTTGCTGCGGTAACGGTCGCTTTTAAAACTGACATACGGGCATACCGTCATATTCAGAACGCCAGGGGCGGTAGTCAGGATCAGTCCCATAAGCCAGTTTGAACACCCCAGGTCTTTCAACTTCAGCGGTAATATGCTCGGTACTACCGCTTCCATCATGGTGAAGCAGAAATCACCCCATAACAGCCAGGCGAAAAGCACGAACAATCCCATTTTGGTATAAGTCAAAGTTCCGCAGTGATAAGTTTTGCCGCCTGGCGGAACTGTGATAGTATTTGGGGAAATATGCATTTGTCATAATTCTTTCGCATTTAATCGTTATGTCGTTTACAACGGGTTACGTGCTATATGTTACGTTGTTAATTAAAAATTCTGTTATCCCTGTTAAATTACAAATTCATACACTTAACCTGCTCCGCGCCGAAACTTTACGACCTGTGCGGGTTAATTTCCAGTTCCGCCATCCATGCGCTGATGATGAACCGTTTGCCGGGTTGAGCAGCGCGAGTTTCAATTCACCCATTTTTTTAACCCCGGAGTGAATCCGGTGGCGTCCGGGAGCATGGTCCAAACTGTATTTTACTCACACAAGTCGTTTTTTTCGCATATTTCCTTTAATAGTTTTCGCCATATAGGGGTGATTAATATTATCAAAATCAGCCAGTATAATCACGATGCCGGGAACCGATAAATTCCTCTTCTTCAGCTTAGATTCTTTTATTTCTTTGCGTAAATCACTTACTATCGTTCCTTTGCCTTGTACGGTATAGACGATTCCTTCGTGAACCAGATCAGCAATAGCTTTAACCGAAGTATTGCGGCTGGTTGAAAAGTCTTTGGCTAACTGATTGGCAGAAGGAATAGTGTTACCGGCTTTATACTTTCCCTGCCTAATCTCTTCTCTTAAAATATCTTTTATCTGCTGATATACAGGAATACTCATCTTATCTCTTTTTTCACATAAGGCCTATGTTACTATGTAATTTGTATTTCAAGTTTTACCAATAATACCGCTTAAGCTGTAGTTTTCGTTCTCAAATGTATTCCGTCAACAAACCCGTATTCAGATAATTTCATGCTCTTTCAGGTAGTCGTGCCCATTTGCAGCAAGAGACATTGCGAGTGATGCGGTTGGTGCAACGGGCTGGTGATGGCGACCCCCAAAATGATAATGCCCAAGATAAACCACTGGCCCCCGGTCTTTACATATGGCATCGGGATTAGCGTCTTTGAATGCCGACTGCCAACCATACATAATTGGAAAAACTATATGATCATAAGACTCATAATCCTCGACGCTGGCAAAACTGGTTTCAGCGCCAGGATTCCAAAGATAGTACGATCCGGAAAATAAACTCATCAGTTTTTCGTCTATATTATTCCAACACCAGAATGTGATATTAATACCATCTATATTCGGGCTGTTTTCAGTATTCTTAGCCCAAAATCTTGTGGCATGATAGGCCCCTCTGTACTGTGCTCCGCTAACACCTGCGCCAGCCATCCACGGTTGTTTATTTTCCCCTGAGTATAGTTCAATATCTTTCAGCATTTTCGCTTGAAGGGAATTCCAGTAGCACCATGGCTCAATGATTATTTCACTTTTTATTTCTTCAGGAATTGGACGTCCTGCGTGGTCAGCCCATATGCGTAATGTCAAATCCTTTCCCAATTGGACGCCGACTTCTTTTATGATATCGTAATAACGTTGAACCATGTCAGACGGAGTGAATTTGGCTGGCATATTCTTGCCCAGATACCATTTTGCCTCATCCAGGCCGAGATGGATCGTCGCTTTATTCGGCATGCATTCTGCAATTTGAAGAATCATTTTTTTAAACAATTCGAATGTTTCCTCGCAGATAATTAAAGAACTTCCATCATCATACATCCCCCGCCCTCCATTAAGCTCAGGACGATGATAAACGATTGACCCTGCATGCCCCCACGCCTCCAGCTCTGGAACAATTTCCACATAATATTCAGAAGCATATTCCACTAGCTCTTTGAGCTCTTCAAGAGTTAAGGCATATGGATTTTCCGAGCCAAAAGGCAAATCATTAAACTTTATAGAACACAGTTCATCGTCATACAAATGCAGATGCAACTGATTCATTTTCAGCCGGTGAAGTATGCGAATCATGCGCTTTAACAGAGGCAATCGCCAAACAGAACGACCCATATCAACCATAAAACAGCGTTTGTTGAAAGCCGGATAATCGTTTATATCAATTTCAGGCATATTCGCCGGAAAATAGACAAACAGTTGTTCAAGTGTGCGTATTGCATAGCTTAAACCAGCCGCATCTGCTGCCATAACATGACAGGCGCTTGCTTTCAATGATAATTGATACTCGCCGCTTTTCGTTAAATTATTAGAAAGTTCAAGATTTACTTTATATGCGTTTAGACTGTCTGTTACTTGGATTTCATGAATTTCCCTGAAGTCATTTATCATCCATACTGGAATTTTTTCTCCGGTAAAGCGAATCTCTTTAGGAGTATGAAATTTCCCCCCAGTTTTAATTTGTTTAGGTCTGGGCCATAACCGTTCAAAAGGGTCCATTTTCATAATGATATTTTTTTTGGGTTAAGAGTATCTTGAAATTGCCAATTAATAATTCTTTATAAAATCTAAAGCTTGCTGATTATTTTAGCGGCGGTTTCTTCATAAAGCTGCTGCCACTCCGGCGCCAGTAAACATTCCGTAACCTCATACCCGCCTTTGTCGTAGTAATCAGCGGGCGCGCCGTAATGCAGATAGCCGTTGGAATAAGCCGCCATGAAAGTATGCTTGCAAGGCGACGCTTTTTTTACATTCAAACCAACCTCAACCAGCATTTCCGCCGGCGAACTGATTATAACGCAGTCTCCAATTTTAATTCCC
>CAIKZE010000045.1 GCA_903831825.1 uncultured Lentisphaeria bacterium
CGAAAATGATTCCCTGAAAAAAGTCTTAATTCCTTTCATCCCCCTGCTTGAATTATCACTCTCTCCTTCCGGAGGCGGGTACTCACCCTCCTTGATCATCAGGCAGGCCATCCCGAACCCGACCAAGTACAGAACTGCGGCGCCGATAAAGATTTCCCGCATGTGCGATTCTGCAAATTTAAAAATGAAGAAGTTATACAGCGCTCCGGCGCCAGTGCCGACAATCCTGAGCAATCCAACAAAGCGAGCCAGAAACTGCGGAGGAACCACATCGTTAAACAGATAACAGAATACCGAGCCGACAAACATGTTAAAAAATTGGAACATGATCAGAAAAACCGCAATCAGCACAATAGTAATAGCGGCCGGCGTGAATTGCCGCAAAAACTCTGAATTCCTTTGCAGCAGTCCGCAAATATCATCGTCTAACCCCATCAACGCCAGACTGCCGCAAAGAAACGGCATGGTCCAGATGATGAACGGGATGCGTCTGCCCCATTTGCTGCGGTAACGGTCGCTTTTAAAACTGACATACGGGCATACCGTCATATTCAGAACGCCCGGAGCAGTAGTCAGAATCAGTCCCAACAGCCAGTTGGAACAACCCAGGTCTTTCAATTTCAGCGGTAATATGCTCGGCACTACCGCTTCCATCATGGTGAAGCAGAAATCACCCCATAACAGCCAGGCGAAAAGCACGAACAATCCCATTTTGGTATAAGTCAAAGTTCCGCAGTGATAAGTTTTACTGCCTAGCTGAACTGTGACAATATCTTGCGAAACAGAAGGTGAAACATGCATCAGTCATGATCCTTTAACATTTAATCTTCATTGGGTAAATGCCCCGGCACTTTTACGTTTCGATAGTAATCTTTTTCACGCCTGTGTACTGGTTTGTCAGCGCCGATTTCATTTGTCCCGAATTCGCTGATTTCGTTTGTCCCTGAATTTTCTTATGAATCTTCTTCTTTTGGCGCGAAAGCGCCCTTTTTCTTCATTTTCTTTGAAAAATTAAAATTAAATCATCTTCTTGAAATTTGATTTATTTCCTCTATATTCTTCCCATAGTTCAATCTTGAGAGTTAAAAAGGATGCTGTATTAATTCTTCAAACTCTCGCGGTTGAGATGTTGCATGACTGAAAGACTGTCCAGCGATCCATGCGTATCTGAAACTGCGCCAACCGCTTCCGGTCGCCAAACAGCGCACCCCCGGCGGGCCAAACCAGTTATCATCAGAACGACCCGCCGCCGACGGAATTTCATAGCCGGAGTAATGCCTCTGAGCTGAAACTCAATCGAAAACCAGCTTAACTCCTTGCTGCAATTGCGACGCCAGGAGCATCGGAGGTTCTTGCTCATAGACAAAACAGGGACACCTTAGATCGGCGAATTTGGGACATTTTCAATCGGCGCTGACACTGGTTTTATGGTTTTTGAGTTACGCTCTATCATACAACTTGTTTGGCCTTAGGCATGATTGTTTTATTGCGTCACTCGGCAAAGTAGAGTTTACTATAGTCGTCTGATTATTTTATTTGCCTTCTGCTCATAAATCTCCTGCCATTCCGGTGCCAGGAAGCATTCCGTTACCTCATACCCTCCTTTGTCGTAGTAATCAGCGGGTGCGCCGTAATGCAGATAGCCGTTGGAATAAGCCGCCATGAAAGTATGCTTGCAAGGCGACGCTTTTTTTACATTCAAACCAACCTCAACCAGCATTTCCGCCGGCGAACTGATTATAACGCAGTCTCCAATTTTAATTCCC
>CAIKZE010000046.1 GCA_903831825.1 uncultured Lentisphaeria bacterium
ACTCCGAGACTTTGGAGTGTCGTTGAACAGAGCGGTTTTCATTTTTAAACTTTTCTTTCCCGCAGTCGCGGGACCCGGCAAGCGGGGCATACTTTTCTCGCTCCTTCACACTCCGAGTCATTGGAGTGTCGTTGAACAGAACCGTTTTTAACCACGGAGACACAGAGGCACAGAGAAAACCAGACTCCGAGTGTTTAAAGTCCCGTTGAACATACGCCATCCCATTATTCCCATACTTCTCATTATTCCCATTATTCCCATCGGCATTTGCCGACAGCATCAAGCATTTCCGAGAAGATAGAGACATCCCCAGTATGGCGGTTTTGCCAAAACCGCCTTTCCTGCCAGTTTCGGCGAAACTGGCATACTTCCCCCGCTTTCAATTTTCATTTTTTTGCTTTCAACTTTCGCACTTTAGAACTCCAGAACTTTAGAACTTCCCGTCACCTGTCCCTTTACATATAGTAAATTTGTCAATCAAAAACCGTGCAAAGGATTTAAAATAAGGATGTTAAATCAAGTTTTATGCAAAATTAAACAGGGCTTGCCCGCCGTAGGCGTGGATGGACAGGATTAACGGGATTTTTTAACCACTAAACACGCGAAAAAGCACGAAACGGAAAGCATAAATTTATGCACAAAAATATATTAGAAAAAGGGTCGGATTTCGACGTGATCGGGTAAAAAGTCAAATGCATACTGAGTATTATGCCCGGCATACACTGCCTTATTTATGGAATAATGAACTCAAGAGGCAGGTTTTTAAGTTTGGGTACCTTCAAAAGCCTGCTTGCATTTCGTCTGGACTTGATACATATTAGAGGTTGATATTCGCCATTGGCCAGGCGGATTGGCTGGAGAGAATAAGACTCTCGAATGTCCGTGCCGATCACCTTGTAAGATTGCTATATACAATTATGGAGTATTGATGAACAAGAAAGAACTTGAAGACTATCTCTGGGGCGCGGCCAATATTCTGCGCGGAATGATTGACGCCGCCGACTTTAAACAATACATTTTCCCGTTATTATTTTTCAAACGCATCAGCGATGTATGGGATGAGGAATATCAAACCGCTCTTAAAGAAAGCGGGAACGACCTCGCTTATGCCCAGTTCCGCGAAAACCACCGGTTCCAGATTCCAAAAAATTGCCATTGGGATGACGTCCGCAAGAAAACCGTTGATGTCGGCGCGGCCCTGCAAAAAGCCATCAGCGGAATTGAAAAAGCCAATTTCGACATGCTCCATGACGTGTTCGGCGATGCGCAATGGACGAATAAACGCCGGATGAGCGATGAAAAGATGCTCGACCTGATTGAACATTTCAGCCGGATGAATTTAACCGTCAGCAATGTTCCCCATGACATCATGGGCGAAGGCTACGAATACCTGATTAAAAAGTTTGCCGACGACAGCGGCCATACCGCCGCCGAATTTTACACTAACCGCACCGTCGTAAAACTCATGACTCAGATTACCGATCCGCAACCCGGCGAAAGCATTTATGACCCTACTTGCGGCAGCGGCGGGATTCTGCTATCCAGCGCGCTGCATGTCAAAGAACAGGGCAAGGAATACCGTACCCTGAAACTTTACGGGCAGGAACTGAACCTGATCACCTCCGCCATTGCCCGAATCAATATGTTTATGCACAATGTCGATGAATTCCTGATTGTGCAGGGCGACACGCTGGAAAGCCCGCAGATACTCGAAGACGATGAGCTTAAAACGTTTGACGTAATCATGGCGAATCCGCCGTACAGTGTTAAACGCTGGAATCAGCAAAAGTGGATGAACGACCCGTTCGGACGCAATATCTGGGGAACCCCGCCGCAGGGTTGCGCCGATTATGCGTTTCAACAGCATATCATGAAAAGCCTGAATCCTGAAACCGGCAGAAGCGTGGTGCTCTGGCCCCACGGCGTATTGTTCCGGGATTCCGAAAGCGACATTCGCAAACGCATGATTGAGGAAGATTGCGTTGACGCAGTGATCGGGATGGGTAAAAACCTTTTCTATAATAGCAGTATGGAAAGCTGCCTGCTGGTATGCAGAATGCGGAAACCGAAAGCAAGACAAGGAAAAATTATTTTTATTGACGCCAAAGAAGAATTGAGGATTGACCGTACCAATGCCTGGCTGGAACCGCACCATATAAAAAAGATCAGCGAGGCCTATTGGAAGTTTAAAGATGTCGCAGGCTTCGCCAAAATAATGAGCAATAAAGAGGTGCTGGCGAATAATGGCAACCTGAGTGTGCAGTTGTATGTCAAACAGGCGGAAGTCGCCAACGAACACAATACTGAAAAGTTGATTGGTGATATTAAAACCGGACAAAAACAGATCAAAGCCTCGCTCGAAAAGTTATTCACTCAACTGAAAAATATAGGTATTGAAGTATGAAGTTGAGAAAGGATAAATGGGATAACAGTAAACTTCGAAGTATTACGCATAGAATTACTAAAGGCACAACGCCTACTTCAATTGGTTGTAATTTTCATGCCTCTGGCATTAACTTTATAAAAGCCGAGTCCTTAACAGAGAATGGCGAATTCGTTGTAGATAAATTTGCGTATATTGATGAAGAAACTAATAGTAAATTGAAGCGTTCTATAATTGAAGAAAACGATATTCTTTTTTCAATCGCTGGTGTTATTGGCCGTGTCGCCATTGCGAATAATGAAATACTACCGGCAAACACAAATCAAGCGTTGTCGATTATTAAACCTAACCTTGATTATGTAATCCCAAATTATTTAAGGTTCTTTTTGATTTCTGATTTTTTTAAGAAACAAGTTCGAAATAAAACGGTTCAAACAGCACAAGCAAACATTAATCTTGAATCGCTTGGCAATTCTGACATTTTACTTCCGCCGCTTGAAGAACAAAAAACAATTGCCGCTCTCTTTCAATCCATCGAAACGACGATTGAGCAAGTGGATGGGCAGGAAAAAAATTTACTGAATTTAAAAAAACAGATGCTGCGTGAATTGTTTGGTGAAACGCAACAATTCGGCAATTATCTGCATAAAAGTGATTTTGAAAAAGTTAAATTTGAAAAGATCGCATTAAACATATCTGAACGAGTCGAACCGCAGAAAACGACACTGGATACTTATGTCGGATTAGAGCATTTAGACCCTGATAATCTTGTTATCGCCAGAACCGGAACCCCGGATGATGTAATCGGCACGAAATTAAAAATCTATAAAGGCGACATTATATTCGGGAAGCGTCGAGCCTATCAGCGCAAAGTTGCGGTTTCGTATTTTGACGGCATTGCCTCCGCCCACAGCATGATATTAAGGGCCAATGAAAAGCATATTGAAAAGGAGTTCCTGCCCTTTTTTATGCAATCCGATGTATTTATGAACCGTGCCGTTCAAATTTCGGAAGGTTCGCTCTCGCCGACGATCAAATGGAAAACATTAGCCGCGCAAGAGTTTTATTTGCCCCAAAAAGAGAAACAGCAAGAATTGACCAAAGTATTTAAGCAGTTTGATATTACCAGAGAGCAGCTCAAGCAGCAAAAAATCACGCTGAAAAACTTGAAACAGAAACTATTAAGCGAGATATTAGGATAGTAAATATGAAAAAAGAACTTATTATTGAACTATTTGAGAAATTTGAAGGGGCCTGTTACCTTGCCAACAATCTGGAATGCTGGAGCGCCAGAGAATTGCAGGAGATATTAGGCTATGCCGAATGGCGGAATTTTCTTAAAGTAATAGACAAGGCAAAGACGGCTTGTGAAAATGCCGATGTCAAGGTGTCAGATCATTTTGTTGATGTCAACAAAATGATCGAGATTGGTAAAGGCGGTCAGCGTGAAGTGGATGACATGGCCTTAACCCGTTATGCCTGCTATCTGATCGCACAAAATGGCGACTCGGTCAAGAGTGAAATTTCCTTTGCGCAGACCTATTTTGCGGTTCAGACCCGGAAGCAGGAAATAATAGAACAGCGGATTTTAGATATGGACCGGGTAATCGCCCGCGATAAGTTAACGAAATCCGAAAAGAAACTATCAGGCATAATTTATGAGCGCGGCGTTGATGAAATGGGTTTTGCCCTTATCCGCTCAAAAGGAGATCATGCGTTATTCGGCGGTTTCTCCACCAGCGCCATGAAGCACAAACTGATGATTCCCGATGGCAGGCCATTGGCAGATTTTTTACCTACGCTCACCATCAAAGCCAAAGATTTTGCGGCCGAACTTACCAGCCATAATGTCATAGAAAAAGATTTATCCGGCACTAACAAGATATCCGACGAACATGTGGAAAACAATCGGGCGGTTCGCAAAATGCTGATTGAGCGGGGAGTAAAACCGGAAGCGCTGCCGCCGGCGGAAGACGTCAAAAAGATTCAGCGTAAATTAGACGGAGATGAAAGAAAATTGCTCAAAGATATAAAGAAGAAAAAGGATTAGCAATATGGCATTCAATGAGCTTAACAGCGTGGAATATTTCATTATTCACCAGCTTACCGGGATTAATCTGAACCAGGTTCAGCATGGGATGGTCAAGGAAGAAGCCGCGCCTTATGTCAATAATGCCAAATGGAAATATGTTCAGCCGGAATTGCTGCCGCGCGAGATAACCGATGTTTTTCTGGAAAAGGAATTAAAAGAGTCATTAATTCGCCTGAACCCGGCAATCGCCGCCAATCCCGAACGCGCCGAAGAGGTCATTCACAAACTGCGCGCCATTCTGATTACCGTCGGAAATGTCGGGCTGGTGCGCGCAAATGAAGAATTTGCCAAATGGCTGCGCGGAGAAATCTCGATGCCGATTGGCAATGACAATGAGCATGTAAATATCCGCCTGATAGATTTTGAGTGCATAAACAACAATACTTTTCTGCTGACGAATCAGTTCAAAATACGCGTCCGGGAAACTAAAATACCCGATATCGTAATGTTTGTAAACGGCATTCCGCTGGTCGTGGGTGAAGTGAAAACTCCGGTGCGTCCGGCGGTTACCTGGTTTGACGGTGCGCACGATATTCATGTGATTTACGAAAACGCCGCGCCGCAACTGTTTGTGCCGAATGTGTTCTCTTTTGCTTCCGAAGGGAAAGAACTGTATATCGGCGGAGTAAGAACCCCGCTGGAATTCTGGTCGCCATGGCGGCTGGAGGATGAAAAAGATGAACTGCATCATTTTGCCGGTTTGCAGGATGTCGCCCGGCAGGTAACTCATTTGCTGAAGCCTTCCACGCTGCTGGACATCTTGCAATACTTCACGATTTACGCCACCAGCAGCAAAAAGAAAAAGATAAAAGTGGTCTGCCGTTACCAGCAGTACGAAGGCGCCAATGCCATTGTCGAGCGGGTAAAGGAAGGCAAAATCAAGAAAGGCCTAATCTGGCATTTTCAGGGCTCGGGCAAATCGCTGCTGATGCTGTTTGCCGCACAAAAAATGCGCAAGCAGGAGGAATTAGGTAGTCCCACGGTACTGATTGTGGTTGACCGGGTGGACCTGGACACGCAGATAACCGCGACTTTCAATACCGCCGAAGTGCCGAATATGGTAACCACCGACAATATCAAAGAACTGCATGATCTGCTGGAAAGAGACTCCCGGAAAATCATCATTACCATGATTCATAAATTTAAAGAGGCGTATCCCGATATGAACAAGCGGGAAAATATCATCGTGATGGTGGACGAAGCGCACCGGACGCAGGAAGGCGACCTGGGCCGCAAAATGAGAAACGCACTACCTAACGCCTTTCTTTTCGGCTTGACCGGAACGCCGATCAACCGTGCTGACAAAAATACGTTCTGGGCATTCGGGGCCGAAGAAGATTCGAACGGTTACATGAGCCGTTACACTTTTCAGGACAGCATTCGCGACAACGCCACGCTGCCGCTGCACTTTGAACCGCGCCTGCCGGACTATCACATAGACAAAGATAGCCTGGATGTCGCATTCAAAGAATTGGCGAACGACCTGAGCGAAGACGACCGCAACAAACTGAGCCAGAAAGCCGCGAAAATGGCGGTATTTTTAAAATCTCCGGAACGGGTGCGCACCATCGTTCAGGATATAGCGGAGCATTTTCAAAAGCATGTGGAACCGGAAGTGTTCAAGGCAATGATCGTAACCCCCGACCGCTATGCCTGCATCCAGTACAAAGCGGAACTGGATAAATTGCGTTCCCCTGAATCCAGCATTGTTGTCATCAGCACCTCCGTCAATGATAATTCGGAAGTAAAACAGAACTTCGGCATGGACCGGGACCAGCAGGAAAAGGTGATTGAAAAGTTCAATGATCCGGATTCGCCGCTGAAATTCCTGATTGTTACCGCGAAACTGCTAACCGGTTTTGATTCGCCGATTCTACAGACGATGTATCTGGATAAATCGCTTAAAGACCATACGCTGCTGCAAGCGATCTGCCGTACAAACCGGCTCTTTCCGAATAAAACCTTTGGCCGGATAGTTGATTACTTCGGGGTTTTTGACGACACGGCCAGCGCGCTGGCATTCGATGAAGAATCGGTCAAGAAAGTTATCACCAACTTGCAGGAATTGCGCGACAAACTGCCGGAACAAGTAACGCTTTGCCTGTCGCATTTTTCGGGCGTGGATAGAACCGTTGAAGGTTTTGAAGGCTTGCAGGCCGCGCAGGATCGCATCAACTCGAACGATAAACGCGATGCTTTTGCCAAAGATTTCAGTTTATTGTCGAAGTTGTGGGAAGCACTTTCCCCGGATGACGTACTGAGAAATTATCAAAGAGATTATAAATGGCTTTCACAGGTTTATACCTCAGTCAAACCGGGGGCCGACGATAACGGCAGATTATTATGGCATGCTTTAGGCGCGCAAACGACGGCGCTTATTCATGAACATATCCATGTTACAGGCATCAATCACGATATGGAAGAAGTGATTTTAGATGCTGACGTAATCGATAACCTGATGAATAAGAAGGATCCGAAACAGGCGGAAAAAGTTTTGAAAATCCTTGTAAGTAGACTTGGCAAACATGGCGGCAATCCGATTTTCAGGAAGTTAAGCGAAAGGCTTGAAGCATTGAGAGACAAGGCCGAAAAAGGTTTGATTAACTCCATTGAATTCATTAAAGAACTTTGCCAGATAGCGAAAGAGACACTACAGGCGGAAAAACAAACCGTTACGCCGGAAGAACAAAAAAGCGCGAAAACCGCCTTGACCGAATTGTTTCTTGAACTGAAAACGGACACCACGCCGGCCATTGTCGAGCGGATAGTCAATGATATTGATGAAATTGTTCGTCTGGTCCGCTTTGACGGCTGGCAAAATACGATTCCCGGCGAAAGAGAAGTTCAAAAATCTTTACGCAAGACATTGTTGAAATATCAGTTGCATAAGGATGAAGAACTTTTCAATAAGTCGTATGAATATATCAAGGAATATTATTAATCCGTACTTAGCCTGTTTTGTACTATCGGGATCGTACTTTAGCTTTTGTGTTTTGAATTTATATTATAGCTGAGATAAATGGTTTTGAGGGCCTTGGGACTGGTAAGAAGTGAAGTTATCTGCAAGACATAAGGAAAAGCGGAATGGAAGATTTTGAACAGATAATCCGGCTTGTGATTAAGATAAAGAGGTAATGAAAAAATGAAAAACCAGAAAATTGATGTTCAAGGTAAAGAGATAACAATTATAACCAGAGAACAGAAAGACTACATTTCTTTGACAGATATTGCCAAATACAAAAACATTGATGCTCCCGCTGATATTGTAAAAAACTGGATGCGAAGCCGGAGCACGATTGATTTTCTCGGGTTATGGGAAAGATTAAATAACCCAAATTTTAAACTGGTCGAATTCGACCAGTTTAGAAATGAAGCCGGGGCTAATTACTTTGTCTTATCCCCGCTGAAATGGATTGAAACCACTAATGCTATCGGCATTATTTCCAGATCCGGCAAAAACGGTGGGACTTTTGCTCACAAAGATATTGCTTTTGAATTTGCCTCCTGGGTTTCGTCAGAATTCAAACTGTATCTTATTAAAGAATTTCAGCGGCTTAAAGATGAAGAGAACAACCGTCTCAGACTGGACTGGACTCTGCAGCGGACTATCTCTAAAATAAATTACCTTATTCATACCGACGCCATAAAAGCGAATCTTATTCCTCCTGAATTATCGAAAAAACAAACTCAGTTAATCTATGCCAGTGAAGCCGATATTCTCAATATGGCGATGTTCGGCATGACCGCCAAAGAATGGCGTGACCGCAATCCCGGCAAAGACGGAAATATCCGGGACACGGCAACGCTGGAACAACTGGTGGTTCTGTCCAATCTGGAAAGTATTAATTCGGTTTTAATACATCAAGCGGTTCCGCCAGGTGAACGTTTGACCCATTTGAACCAAATAGCCATTACGCAGATGAAATCGCTGTTGGAGAATAGAAATATCAAGCGGTTGAAGCAATAATATGAATAACCCAGCGAAAGAAATCAAAGCAAGCAGATTATCGTTACGCTGTCACGATAATTGGTTGAGCAATCTTGATGCAGGCGGCATCAAACGTTTATAGCACCAACGGGCGCGGATTGTTCGACCCCGACGAGGTCGCAGGTATATTGGATGATTGTTTCTATAAACGTGTTATCCCGTCGGGATAATAAAACCATTGGAGCAGAAACCTCCGCCTGAACCAGGATTGAAAAGAGGTTGAGTCCGTGACAAATTGTCACGGACTTAGGTTAGAAAGTTTCAGACGGCAATACCTGGAATATCGGGTTCGCTCTTTAGTTTTGGCGCTTTCGTTGCTTGAATACCGGAACAATATGCCGCTCCGCTGGAGCTGAAAATTATTTTATGGTTTTAATGCTATTAATATTCCGCACCGCTGTCGCTACGGCATTTCCAATAAATTCATTATTACCTTGAAGACAGACCTTTCGGCATTGCCTGGTATAAATTCCGGAATCCGCTGTTGACTAATTGCAGAATCGCGATAATTTTCATTTGGAACAAATGAGACTTGGAGAATTCAGTAGTCAGAATTCAGTAGTCAGAATAAAACGGTATTACGGCATGACAGTTTAACGGTATTACAGTCAAACCGTAAAACCGTGAAGCCGTTAAACCGGCAAATGATTTCTTTGTGTTCCCGCGCCTGCGGGATGACTCTGTGGTTAAAAACGGAGATTCAAAAGAGAGTGGAAAGCAGGAATATCAGAAAACCATTGCGGAGGTTAGGTTGAAACAGACACCATTGCCCAATAAAGAATTACTGCAACAGTGCGGAGACAATCTGGAGTTCACCCTGGAACTGGACTCTCCGATGCAGGGAAACGCGTTTTTGCGCACCAATATCGGCTGCGCGGCAGTACGCCGTCAGGAAATTATTGCACATACCGAAAAAGAGGAACCGGTGCTGGCCAGGGACTGGCATGACCTGGCGATGTCGCGAATCAGCGACACCCTGTTCAAAATCACCCTGCCAGTGGTCGAAGTCGGTTGTTTCGAAGCTAAAGCCTGGTTTCTGGAAGACGGCGCGGGGAGCCCGGTCTGGGTCAAGGGCGAAAATACCAAAATAAAAGTGGAACCCTCATCCGAAGTCTGCGCCAATACCATGTACACGCTGTTTGTCCGGCAGTTCGGACCCAACATGGACGGACGGGCGATGCGTCCGCCGGATTCGGCCGGCCTGCTTGAGAAAAGAGGATACGCCGTAATTCCGCCTTCCGGCACTTTCCGGCAGGTGATCCGCAATCTTGATCTTATTACCGATAAGCTGAGGAGCCGGATCATCCAGTTGCTGCCCATTCATCCCGAACCGACAACGTATGCCCGGATGGGACATTTCGGCAGCCCGTTCGCGGCGCTGGATTTTTTCAACGTTAATCCGGCGTATGCCGAATTTGACGTCAAAGCCACGCCGATGGAACAGTTCGGCGAACTGATTGATGCAGTCCATGCCCGCAACGCCAGACTTTTTATCGATATTCCGGTAAACCATACCGGCTGGGCGTCGAAAGTCCAGATTGACCATCCGGAATGGTTTGTCCGGAAAGAAGACGGGACATTCGTCTCTCCCGGCGCCTGGGGCGTAACCTGGGCCGACCTCTGCAAACTGGAATACCGGAAGCCGGAAGTTCACGCGCTGATGGCGGAGGTGTTTCTGTTCTGGTGCCGCAAAGGCGTTGACGGTTTCCGTTGCGACGCCGGTTATATGCTGCCTTATGAAGCCTGGGAATACATCGTCGCCAAAGTCCGCAGCGAGTATCCGGAAACGATTTTTCTGCTGGAAGGATTAGGCGGTCCGGTGCGGGTAACCGAGCGACTGCTGGGCAGCGCCGGGCTTAACTGGGCATATTCCGAACTGTTCCAGAACTACGACCGCAATCAGATTTCGAACTATCTGCCGGGATCCATCAACGCCGGCTCGGCTAAAGGTCTCCAGGTGCATTTTTCTGAAACTCACGACAACAGCCGTCTGGCGGCGCGTTCCAAAGCATACTCCATGATGCGCAACGCCCTGTGCGCCTTGTTTTCCCAGAGCGGCGCGTTCGGCTTTACCAACGGCGTGGAATGGTTTGCGGAAGCGAAAGTTGACGTCCACGGCGCGGAACCGATAAACTGGGGGAATGAAGACAACCAGATAGAATTTCTCCGCCGCTTGCAAACTTTGCTGGAAATTCATCCGGCGTTTTATGCCGGAGCCAAACTTGAACTGATTCAAACCGGACATGAGAACAGCCTGGCCCTGGCCAGGACGTCGGCTGACGGCAGCAAACATCTGCTGATCCTGGTCAACTTGGATGAAAAAAATTCCAATGCTGTTCACTGGACGAAAAAGCGGTTTGATGTGCCTCGTGACGGATTTACCGACCTCCTCGGAGGGGAAAAGATTTTTTGCGAGAACTTAGGGGAGGGGGTGCGCCGCGCCCTGCCGCCGGGAAAGGTTTACTGTCTTTCGCCCGACGGCGCCGATTGCGATTTGCTGAACGAAGCGTTGTCCCGGAACCGGACGGTTCCGGAACGGATTCTTCAACAGCGTTTCCGGACAATGCTGCTGGAGATTATTATCCAGGCGGAAGGTTTCGGCGACATCAGTTGCCGTACCGGCGATCTCAACCGGCTGACGGAACTGCTGAAAAAAGACCCCGCGGCGCTTTGCGCGGAATTATTCGGCATGGACTTGCCGCCGGTGGTAAACTGGCGCAACGGCGTCGATCAGCGGCGCACCGTCATGATTCCGGAGAAACATCTGCTGGCGGTCTGGTCGCAGGATCCGTTCCGGGCGGAAATCAAAGACGGCGAAACCACATTGCGATTTTCACAGAGTCTGCCGCTGGACGGCGGCGGACATTTCACGATTATTCAACCGGTTTGCAAAAAAGTTGACGCCAACAAGCATCTGCAAATAAAATTAACTTCTTTCGAGTACCATCATGTAATCCTGTCGCACGGGACGCTGCTGCTGCTGTCCGGCCCGGAACATGCGCGGTTCAGAACTCTTTATACCGGAAAAGAGGTCCGCAAGCACGATCTTTATGCGCTATGCACCAATGACTTGGGCGGCATGAGCCAGGTTCGCGGCGCCTGGGGCACGCTTGCCAGCAAATATGACGCGATTCTGGCCGGCAACTGCAACCGGGCATTTCCGGTTGACCGCTCCGTGATGTTCACCCGCTGTCGCGGCTGGATAGTATATTGCGATTATTCACAGGAGATAAATCCGGCTTGTCTGCTGAGATTTACCGCCGGTCTGGATAATGTCGTGCAATGGCTATTCAGCGTGCCGGTCGGGCAGGGCAAGACAATCCAGATTCAGCTTTCACTGGAAATGTCCAATGACAAAAATTATGTTCAACTCCATTTTTACCGTCCTCCGGCCAGTGATAACGGCGACACCGCGCTGGCGGATGAGAACAAAGTCAAAATTATTCTGCGCCCGGATATCGAGGACCGCTGCAACCATGAAGTGACCAAAGCCCATACCGGCCCGGAAAACGCTTTCCCGGCCGCGGTGCGGCAGCAGCCGGGCGGCTTCGACTTCAATCCGTCCGGGCAGCGCAATCTGACGATGCGTCTTTCAACCGGCACTTTTACCTTTCAGCCGGAATGGCACTACATGGCGTCGCTGCCGCTGGAAGCGGAACGCGGCCTGGAATCGCACACGGACCTGTTCAGCCCGGGATTTTTCGAATTGCCCCTGGGCGGCGGCGAATCGGTGACCCTTTCCGCCGGCATCAACCTTGCCGCGCCGGAATCCGAACCGATCTCCGAGAACGGGGTGGCGCTGCCGGAAATCATGAACCCGGAAGACGCCATGCTTCGCGCCATCAAACATTTTGTGGTAAAACGGGATGATTCGAAAACTGTCATCGCCGGTTATCCCTGGTTCCTGGACTGGGGCAGGGACACGCTGATTTGTCTGCGCGGCATGATTGCCGCCGGATACATGACCGAAGCCAAAGATATCTGCCGCCAGTTCGCCAGATTTGAACGTCACGGGACCATTCCTAACGTCATCCGCGGCGGCGATGTCTCCAATCGCGAAACCAGTGATGCTCCGCTGTGGTTCTTCACCGCCGTGGCGGATTACATCAAAGCGGCGGGCGGCAATTACATTCTGGATGAAGACTGCGGCGGGCGGACGCTCCGGCAGATACTTGTTTCAATCGGCAAAAATTACCGCGGCGGCACGCCGAACGGCATCATTATGGACCCTGAAACCGGCCTTATCTTCAGTCCTTCCCATTTCACCTGGATGGATACCAACTATCCGGCGGGAACGCCCCGCGAAGGTTATCCGGTGGAAATCCAGGCGTTATGGTATGCCGCGCTGCAACTGCTCGCCGAAATAGAACCGGATGGGGATTGGGCTGAACTGCGTGAAAAAGTCAGAAAAAACTTCGAAGAGCTTTTCTATTTGAAAGACAGCGGATATTTGAGCGACTGTCTGCATGCCGCCCCGGGAACGCCGGCGCGGCGCGCAACCGCCGATGACGCCTGCCGTTCCAATCAACTGTTTGCAGTTACGCTGGGACTGGTTGCCGGCCGGGAAATCCAGATGTCAATTCTGTCCGCCTGCGAACAACTGATTATTCCAGGCGCCATCCGCACGCTGGCCGACCGTCCGGTTAAATATCCGCTGCCGGTCTTCCATGGCGGGGGACAGCTTAACGATCCGTCCAAACCTTACTGGGGGACGTATAAAGGCGATGAAGACACCAGACGCAAACCGGCTTATCACAACGGCACCGCCTGGACCTGGCCGTTCCCCTCTTACTGCGAAGCGCTGTACATGATTGGCGGCGAGAAATGCCGTTTCCGCGCCGCATCGCTGCTGATGTCGGCGTCGGAAATAATCAACAGCGGGGTTCCCTGCCATACTCCGGAAATCCTGGACGGCGACTCGCCGCACAACTGGCGCGGCTGCGGCGCGCAGGCCTGGGGCATTACGGAATTGTTCAGAGTTTATAAGATTTTAATTTTGAAATAGACATCTTCAATATTTGTGCTATATTATATAGTAATTAAGAAGATTATGCCATGTATTTTCGGGTTTGCATAACCCCGGCGTAATGGACTGATTAAAGCATAAGGGAAAGGGAGTTCCGCATTTATAGGGATATAGGGAATGCGGTTTAAAATATTAATTAGGAGGAAGTGAAAATGGCAACCAAGAAGATCGTGAAAAGCGCTTCAACGTCAGGACGCAAAAGAGTTATATTTGAAGTACAGACCAAACCCGGCAGCACGGTGTTTATCGCCGGCGATTTCAACGAATGGGACTGTACCAAGAAGCAGCTTACCGACAAGGAAAATAATGGTATTTTCCAGTGCGCGGTAATGCTGGGCACCGGTACTTACGAATATAAGTATTTCATCAATGACACCTGGTGCGTTGATCCCGGCAATCCCAAATTCAAGCCGAATGAAATGGGAACTCTCAACAGCGTTATTACTGTTGATTGAGATTTTTCAAATCAAAAAATGCTGAATTAATTTGACCGGCAAGCTTTCCGGATGGAGTGTCATTGTCTGTAATGTTCACCCATGGTTTGTTTGCCTGACGGATTCATTTTTCAATATTTGATAAAATCAGCCGGAAGCGGATTTGAACTATCTGTGTCTGTCAGGTATTGTATGCACGGTGGTAATTTAAGATGTTTCTGTGCTGAAAAAAGCACAGTATTTTTTTAGATTTTTTCAGGAGGGGTTCAAGCCTGCAAATATACAGCAGATTGTTTTTGCTGATGTAAAAATCCTGATAATCAACAGTTTACAATCCGGATAAATGGCGTCTGTCTTAATTCCGGACAACCTTTACGGGAAGAAAAATATGGAAAAGTTAAAACTCTTCAATGTTAATCCGAAAATTCCGGAACAGCTCAATTTTCTGGATGAACTTTCATTCAATATGTGGTGGTGCTGGAATTATGAAGCTATCGAACTGTTTCGCCGGATTGATATTTCGCTCTGGCGCGCGGTTCACGGCAACAGCCGTCTGTTTCTGAATCTGGTGTCCCAGGAGCATCTTGAAGAGCTTGCCCATGACAAAGGTTTTCTGGAAATTCTCAAAAATGTCGAAGTAATATACCGGAAACACGTCAAGCAGGATATTGGAGATAAGGAAAGACGCATTGCTTACTTTTCGCTGGAATACGGTATTCATGAAAGTCTGCGTCTTTATTCCGGCGGGCTGGGCGTGCTGGCCGGAGATCATCTGAAAGCGGCGTCCGACCTGAACCTGCCGATTGTCAGCGTCGGACTGCTTTACCGTCAGGGATATTTTAAACAGTTCCTGGACAGCAACGGTCACCAGAATGAACGCTATCCGGAAAATGAACTTAATTACATGCCGGTAACCCGCGCCAAGGATAAAGACGGCAATGAAGTGAACGTAAAACTCCGCCTGCTGGACCGTGAAGTCACGGCCGCGGTCTGGAAAATGGATGTCGGCAATATTCCGCTGATCCTTCTTGACACTGAAATTCCCGAAAATCCTCCGGATTTCAAGGAAATAACCTGGCGGCTGTACGGCGGAGACAAGCGCATGCGGCTGCATCAGGAATTGCTGCTGGGCATCGGCGGTTTTCAGGCCCTGGTCAAAATGGGTTATGTTCCGGCGGTATGCCATATGAACGAAGGCCATGCCGCGTTCCTGAGTCTTGCCCGCATCGCATATCTGATGCATACTCAAAAGGTGGATTTCGATACCGCGGTGACAATTGTCTGGCGTTCCAACATCTTTACCACTCACACGCCGGTTCCGGCCGGCAACGAAGTGTTTGAAGTCGGCCTGTTAAAGCCGTATCTTGAAGTGCTGATGACCGAAATGGGCATTGACGTCAACCGGGTGCTTAACTGGGGCATGCCGCCGCAGGATAAAGATGCGCATGAAATGTCCATGACCATTCTCGGGCTGCGCATGGCCAACTTTACCAACGGCGTCAGCCGGCTGCACGGGGAAGTCGCCAGAAAGATGTGGAAAGATTTGTGGCCGGAACGTCCGATTGACGAAATTCCCATCTCGCATATCACCAACGGCGTCCATGTCGCTTCGTGGATATCCGAGCGCAACAAACTGTTGTTCGATCATTACCTGAGTCCCGGCTGGATGGAAATCCAGTGCTCCAAGAAGCACAAAGCCATGATTGACAATATTCCGGATGAGGAATTATGGCATACCCATGAAATGTGCCGGTTGACGCTGGTCCGCCATGCGCGTACCCGGTTGAAACTGCAGATGAGAAACCGCAATGCCTCGTCCCGCGAAATGATCAGCACCAAAAACATCCTGAACCAGGATATTCTGACAATCGGGTTTGCCCGCCGTTTCGCCACATATAAACGGGCGAGTCTGCTGTTGCAGGACCCGGACCGGCTGCGGGCGCTGCTTACCGACCCGGAACGTCCGGTGCAGATTATCTTCGCAGGCAAGGCCCATCCCGCGGATGAAGCCGGCAAGCGGCTGATTCAGGAGATTATCAATTTTTCGTATAATGCGAATGTCCGCCACCGGATGGTATTTCTGGAAGACTACGACATCAATCTGGCAAGATACCTTGTTCAGGGCGTGGACGTCTGGCTGAACACCCCGCTGCGTCCGCAGGAAGCCAGCGGCACCTCCGGCATGAAAGCCGCCATCAACGGCGTTCTCAATTGCAGTATCCTGGACGGCTGGTGGGTTGAAGGCTATTCCGCGGATTGCGGCTGGAGCATTCCCACGGATGAAGGTTATGACAGCAACGATGACCGCGACAGAATTGAGGCGCAGGCGCTTTATAACATAATTGAGAACGACATCATTCCGACTTTCTATGACCGCTCTGAAGGCGATCTGCCGCAGCGCTGGGTCAGAATGATGAAAGAATCCATCAAGATGGGGCTGGGTTCATTCTCCAGCATCCGGATGGTAAGTGAATATTATGAGCGGTTCTACGCGCCGGCGCTGAGAAATTATGACGATTTGATGCAGGACGGATCCGCCAAGGCGGTTAAAATGGTCGCCAACAAGCGTCGTTATGACCGCTATCACGACCAGATTTATATTGAAAACCCGCAAACCGACGTTGATCTCAGCGCACTGCATGTCTGCGACAAATTTAAAGCGACCGCCAAGGTTTACCTCGGCGAGTTGAAACCCGATGAAGTGGATGTGGAAGTCTATTACGGACCGGTTGACAGCCAGAATCAGATCAAGCGGAGCAATACCGCCCTCATGAACCTGGCCTCCGATCTGGGCAACGGCAATTACCTGTATGAATACGAACTGACCTGCAATCATTCCGGCCGTTTCGGCCTGACCGCACGGGTAACCCCGGTCGGACATGAATGGGACAACAGCATTCCGGGTTTCATAAAATGGGCCGAATAAAAAAATTGGAAATGTTGAAATAATTATTATACTGGTTAAATTGGAATAAGAGTAATTTTGGTAGCGGGGAGCAACAATGAGAGTACCAACCAACCCTAAAAATCCGAGAATTCTGATTGTAACGCCGGAGATCACGTATCTGCCGGAGGGAATGGGCAATATGTCCAACATGCTGCAGGCGAAAGCCGGCGGCCTGGCGGACGTTTCAGCTTCGCTGGTGGCGGCGCTGTTTAAACAGGGTGCGGACGTTCATGTCGCCCTGCCGCATTATCGCAGAATGTTTCACATTGATGTGGGCAAGCTCATCAACAGCGAATTGCTGGTTTATAAAAGTCATCTGTCCAATTCCAGGATTCATCTGGCGGAAGACCGGGTATTTTACTACCGCGACACGGTTTACAGCAATTATCACGAAGACAGCTTGAAGTTTGCGCTGGCGTTCCAGCGCGAAATTATCAATAATATTATTCCCAAAGTCGAACCCGACCTGATTCACTGCAACGACTGGATGACCGGGCTTATCCCGGCCGCGGCGCGCCGCATGGGCATTCCCTGCCTGTTTACGGTGCATAACATCCATACCCAGAAAATAACGCTGGATTACATTGAAGACCGCGGCATTGACTCGGCCGATTTCTGGAATAATCTTTATTTCCAGCGTCCGCCGCATAATTACGAGGAATCCCGTTCGACTAATCCGGTGGATATGCTGACCAGCGGGATATTCGCGTCGCATTTCATCAATACCGTCAGCCCGACTTTCCTCGATGAAATCGTCGAAGGCCGGCATCCGTTTATTCCCGGCAATATTCAATATGAAATATCCTGCAAGAAACAGTCCGGCTGCGCCAAAGGGATTCTAAATGCTCCGGACGAAACATTCAATCCGGAAACCGATATGATGATTGAGGCCTGCTACAACGCAGGCAATCACGCCGAGAAAAAAATAGAGAACAAAGTGGCGTTCCAGCGCAAAACCGGACTGCATGTTGATCCTAACGCGCCGCTGTTTTTCTGGCCTTCGCGGCTTGACCCGATCCAGAAAGGCTGCCAGCTCCTGACCGACATTCTCTATAAACTGGTCTCCGACTATTGGGGCGAAAAACTCCAGGTGGCGATTGTCGCCAACGGTGCTTATGAAAAATATTTCCATGAAATTGTCAGGTTCCATAATTTGCATAAACGCGTGGCGGTATGCGCTTTTGACGAAGCCCTTTCGCATCTGGGTTATGCGGCCTCCGACTTCATGCTGATACCTTCGAAATTCGAGCCATGCGGACTGCCGCAGATGATCAGTCCGATCTATGGTTCGCTGTCGATCGCCATGGATACCGGCGGCCTGCATGATACGGTGGAACATCTTAACCTGGAGAAGAATGAAGGCAACGGTTTTGTCTTCAAGACTTATGACGCCAACGGACTGCGCTGGGCGATTGACCAGGCAATGAGTTTCTACCGGCAGCCGAAAGCAGTTAAAGCAAAACAGATTTCCAGGATTATGAAAGAATCCAAAACGCGGTTCAACCATTCCGTAACCGCGCAGGAATATATAGACATTTACGAAGTAATGCTTGAACGCCAGCTTGTCCACTGATGACTGTGCCGCCTATCAAAAAGGAACCGTTTATGTTCAAACACCGGCCGAATGTCATTGCCGAATTGCGGCAGGATTCTTATCTGGCGCCTTACCTTGACCGCCTGAACTCGCGCCGTCTCCAGGCTGAAGACATGGAACGGAAAATCGTCGGGGAAGGGCGTTCGCTGGCTGATTTCGCGTCCGGGCATGAATTTTTCGGACTCCACTTCCGCGACGGCGGCTGGATTTTTCGCGAATGGGCGCCGAATGCGACGGAAATATTTATGGTCGGAGACTTTTCCGACTGGAAAGAGTTGCCTAAATTCAGCTTGAAGAAAAGCGGCGGCACTGGAGTCTGGGAAGCCATACTGCCGGCCGGCGCCATGTGTCACGGCATGCTTTACCGGTTGAAAATCCACTGGCGCGGCGGTTCGGGTGACCGGCTGCCGGCTTATGCCAGGCGGGTAGTCCAGGACCAGCATACCCTGATTTTCAATGCTCAGGTATGGCAGCCGCAACCTTACAACTGGAAAAACCGCCCGCCGGATTTCAGCAATAAACCGCCGATGATCTACGAAACCCATGTCGGCATGTCCCGCGAGTTTGCCGGTGTCTCTTCCTACCGGCAGTTTCAGGAAGAAGTGCTGCCGCGGATCGTCCGTTCCGGCTACAACACCGTCCAGATCATGGCCGTAATGGAACATCCGTACTACGGCTCGTTCGGCTATCATGTATCCAACTTTTTCGCCGCGTCTTCCCGTTTCGGCACCCCGGAAGAATTCAAGGAACTCGTGGATACCGCCCACGGCTGCTGCCTGCGGGTGATTATTGACCTGATCCACTCCCACGCCGTGCGCAACGAAATCGAAGGCCTCGGACGCTTTGACGGAACCAGATATCAATATTTCCATGCGGGGGACCGGGGCAGCCATTCCGCCTGGGATTCCTACTGCTTCGACTATTCCAAACCCCAGGTGCTCCATTTTCTGCTGTCCAACTGCCGTTTCTGGCTGGACGAATACCGGGTGGACGGATTCCGTTTCGACGGCATCACCAGTATGCTCTACCATCATCACGGCCTTGGAAACGCGTTTACCAGCTATCATGATTATTTCAGCAGCCAGGTGGACGAAGAATCGCTGACTTACCTGACACTGGCAAACAAAGTGATTCACCAGGTCCGTCCGGACGCGATCACCATTGCCGAGGACGTCAGCGGGATGCCGGGACTGGCCGCGCCGGTTGAGCAGTGCGGCTGCGGTTTCGACTACCGCCTGGCGATGGGCGTGACCGACTACTGGTTTAAACTGTTCGACATTCCGGATGAAGCCTGGAGCATGTCCGGATTGTGGCATGAACTCACCAACCGGCGGCGCGATGAAAAGACGATCAGCTATGTCGAATGCCATGACCAGGCGATTGTCGGCGGCCAGACCGTCATCTTCCGGCTGATCGGCAAAGATATGTATGACGCCATGCATAAGGATTCCCGCAATTTGTTGGTTGACCGCGGCATGGCCATTCACAAGATGGCGCGGCTGGCAACGCTTGCCACAGCCGGCAACGGCTACCTGAATTTCATGGGCAATGAATTCGGGCATCCGGAATGGATTGATTTTCCACGCCAGGGTAATAACTGGTCATATCACTATGCCAGGCGGCAATGGTCGCTGGCGGATAATCCCGACCTGCGCTATCATTTCCTTCAGGCCTTTGACCGCGAAATGGTTAAAATAGCGCAAAAATACAATCTGATTAATACCGGGTCGCAGAAATTATACATAAACGACGATCAAAAAATAATGGCGTTTGAACGCGGCGGCCTGTTCTTTTTCTTCAACTTCCATCCGTCTGAATCATATACTAATTATCCGGTGGAAACCTTGCCCGGAGAATATGTTTTGGAACTGGATACCGACTCCCCGGACTTCGGCGGCCACGCCCGGCTCACTCCGGGACAGCATTATTTCACCACCCCCGAAAAACACGGCAATGAAATCCGCAACATGTTGAAATTATATCTGCCTTCCCGCACCGCCATCGTCCTCAGAAGGAAATAAACTCGCACAGGGTATTGAGTTCCGAATGATAAAAAAGAATAATATTCTGATGCAGGTTATCTCGGATATATGTGGGATGCCAAAGATATAATGTGTCATAGATGCGGAATAGAACTATTATTAAAACAAATGTAGGTGAGGTAATTTCAAAACTATTGTTTTCATGTTTTCTACTATGCGTTTTGAGCGTAGCAATAGATCCTTATTTCAACTGATTAAAAATGGGCTTTTGAAATTACCTCTAGAGATAATTTATTTTAAAACGTATAATGTTCTTGTCACTATTGAAATAGAAATCAGAGCGGTATATGTTATGTTTGTGAATATAGGGGGTTTATACCTTGAAGAAACCAACATATAAGCATAACTCGAAACATTTGTCTGTTTCTTGCCCTGGGAATCTTAGTTTGAAGCAATTAACGGCATTGGCTGCTCGTGTTCGTTATGTTGGAAGTTCTGATCACAAGGGGCATGGAAATTCTTTTTTCCCGCCCCCGGCAACGCCGCGTCCAACCGCATCGCTTTGTGACAATGTTATAACATTGGCGGTGGCAAATAAATGGTTAAAGCAAGGTATCTCAAGAGGGAACATTAACTGGTTTGAGCCTGCGGTTGGATATCCACGCTATGTTTGGTTTATCAATGATGATAATATAGTCTATGAAGCTAGGCTGACCAATCCGGGAAACGGTGAGTATAAAGGGTATCCTTTATATCCGGATCAGCAAGTAAAAGGTCTTAAATGAGTAGTATTTCGATAACAATCGGAGATTGGATTAAAGGGACGCCGCCTGAAGAGTTGGCGTTTACTAATGTTCCTTTAAAAATTAAACTAGATGATGAGATTATTACTCAACTTTCTGACCGTGAAAGCCGTTCATTAAGAGACGATCTTTTTATACCCCTTTACCCTTTGGCCGAATGGATCGCCGCTAATTGGTGGCGGTTACTTTATGAATGCAATGATCTGCATCGAAGAAATGACCTATCTTATGAATACTGTCATTATATGCGTTATGCTGGTGATGGGTATTTTTTACCTGACTTGAGAATTATGCCATGTGGTAATGAGATTGTATTTGATTGCATCAGAAGAGCTGATGATCTGTATTCATTTGTAAACTCATTCAAAACATCAGTTCCTTTAAAAGATGTTGAGAGTGAATTTAAAAAATTCATAGAATTAGTTATCAGTCGACTACTGCATTGTGATATAAAAAAAACTGTTCTTCAGAAAGATTGGGCCGCAATAAATGCTACTTTGCGTGATAAGGAAGAAAGATTTTTTTGTATTGCCGCGGCCCAGTTGGGCTTGGACCCGTATAACATTACGGAAGAACTATCTGATAGTATTATATCTGCATACGAATTGTTAAATAATAAGGTTGAACTTGGCGATTATTTCAGCGCTGTTCCGCAAAGCAATTTGGGTGAAATTACTGCGTGGATGAATAATGTAGCAGATAAAATGCTTAACAATACGCCGAAAAATAAAACACTGGCGAATATAAAAAAAGAGATTTCGGTTGTTGCAGATGGGGAAACGCCTTGGGCGCAAGGGTATAAAATTGCAAATTTTATCAGTAAAAAACTTTTCGGAGGAAAAAAATCCACGCAACGACTGTATGACTTTATCGATTCTGCGCAGATAAAATTCGATTCACGGCCTATTTCGCCGCTTTTTTGTAACGCATTGGTGAGTAGTTCCTCAAACAATGAACCGGCTTTCATGGTTGATTTACAAGAAAATACTACGAAGAATAATTTTTTGGCTGGTCGGATGTTGGGTGAATATTTCTGTAATATTAAGACATCAATAGTAAACTGTATCTCTGTGGCCAAGACATTCAACCAACAGAGGAACAGAGCTTTTGCTGCCGAGTTATTGGCTCCGGCGGCATTTATTAAAGAAAAGCTTGGAGACTCCAAGGAAGTTGACTATGATGCTATTTCTGAATTGGCGTCAGAATGTCAGACCGAGGAATTCGTAATTCGCTATCAGATACAAAATCACCATCTGGCAAAAATTACGCCTCAATATATCTAGACAATGCTTTATCGTGATTGAGATATGTTGCCTTACTTTATTTTTGGTGCGATTTATAACATTCCGCTCTTTTTATGGGAGATATTTGCCTTCCCGCACCGCTATCGTCCTTAGAAGAATATGAACCGGTTGGACGGAACATTGGACGAAAAACTTGCTTGCATTTTATCTGAACACACGCATATTTTATCCTGATAGGACAAAGAATAAAGATGCAAATAAAAAGAAATGAAACTATGTGGGAACCTGATAGCGAAATTGTTATTTACCAAAATCAGGACGGCAATGTCAAAATAGATGTGCGTCTGGAAGAGGAGACCGTTTGGCTGACACAGGCACAAATGGCGCTATTATTTAACAAAAGTAGAACTACCATCACCGAACATATTCAGAATATATTCAAGGAAGGAGAACTCTGTGAGAGTTCAGTATGTCGGAATTTCCGACATACTGCCCAGGACGGCAAAACATATGGAACCAATTACTATAATCTTGATATCATTATCTCCGTGGGCTACCGGGTAAAATCGCATCAGGGTACACAGTTCAGAATATGGGCGACGCAACGGCTTAAAGAATATATTGTTAAGGGTTTTGCGCTGAACGATGACCGCTTTAAGCGGGGCAATTCAATGAACTATTTCAACGAGTTGCAGGAACGCATTCGCGAGATTCGTTTGTCCGAGAGATTTTTCTATCAAAAAATAAAAGACATCTACACCACCAGCATAGACTATGACCCCGACGATGAAAAAACCATTGAGTTTTTCAAGATAGTGCAGAACAAACTGCTGTGGGCAATCAGCCGTCAAACCGCCGCTGAACTGATTTATCGCCGCGTGGACGCCGCATTGCCGCTTCTGGGGATGCAGTCGTTAGACAAAAGCAGCGCGTCCAAGGTCAAAAAGAGTGATATCAGCATTGCAAAAAACTATTTGAACGAAGACGAAATAAAACTGCTTGGCTTATTAGTCGAGCAATATCTGGCTTTTGCCGAGACCATGGCGCAGCAGCGCAAACCGATGTATATGGCGGATTGGATAAGCAAATTAGACGATATTTTGCAGCTTAACGGCAGAGAATTGCTTACTCATGCCGGAAAAATCAGTCATGAAATGGCCTTGCAAAAATCAAATCAGGAATTTGAGAAATATCAGGAAGAGCAAAAAATAATTGCCCATGAGCTAAGTTTAAAAGAGATAGAAGCGGATATTAAGCAATTGAAACAAATAGCAAAAAATGATTAAGGCGGACTATGCCGGAGCACGTCAATTAAATCCGCAGCATGTTGAAGCTATATCTGCCTTCCCGCAGTGCCATCGTCCTCAGAAAAATATGAACTTGGCGTTTGTGTTGTAACGTCTATTTTTTCACAGCTTCAGGTAGATGATGCTGTATGATTTTAATATATCTTTAGGTACCGTTATCTGATATTGGCCGTTCTCCAGTTTCTTATATGGAACACTCTTTGGGCCGGAGAAATCAGGCGATGCCGCATACGCTTCAGAGATGGAGGCCAGCGGGAGATTGAAGATTAAATCCTCTTTCAATTCAGGCCATGCCGGATTAAACGCTTTCGTCCGCACGTCTTCATCTTTTTTATTGACAACTCCGGAGCCGTTTAATAAATGAACCATTGTAATTATTCCGCCATCCTTGCCGGGCTGGGCATATACGCTTACAAAAACGCTTTCTGGAATATTCGCCGGTGTTATAAACGGATCTTTGCCGGTGGCTTGCTGAAGAATAGACATATACAGCTTGGCAAGTTTTTCGTCTTTGACAAAACTCCATTTTTTGTTTATGGTTGTCTCCGGTTCATAAAGATTTCCGCCTAATTGAGCGCTGCAATAAAAGAACTTTCCTTTCCCATAATTGGCTTCAAATCCTATCGGCGCTTCCTGATGGTTATTGCTCTTGGCGAAAAGGAACTGAATGGATTTATTCTTATCGGAAACTTGGGTTGGGAGATAATTTACCGGGGACAGCGTTTTAATATTCTCTTTATCCGCAGTCACTAATTCGCTTGTCTTTAAAATCTTAACCGGAACCGGAATCGCAATGCCGAAGACATCCTTGAACGGCCACTCCTTCCTGTAGGTCCCCATTTCGTCAGCAAGCCCGGCATGGCCGGAAAGATAGACATTCCCTCCGTTCCTTACATAATCTCTCAGCGCTTCTATCTGTTTATCGCCGAGGCATGACGCGCTGTTTATAAGCACGGATTTGTACTGCTTCAGTTTCTCCGGTTTCAGTTCCTCGTCAAAGATGAATGAATGTTGAAAATGGTTATCCGTCAGCGTTTCGGAGGTTCCGATAATTTCCCCCGCAAACCCCATATCTTTCTGCCAGTCCCTGCTTTGTTCAGAGAAAAGCAGCGCCGTGTTTGAAACCGGCCGCGCATTTTTCATATCCATATTCAGCGGGAAATTTATAAAATCGCTTTTACCTGCCGGTTTAACCAGATTTGTAACCAGCCACGTTATCTGTCCATTCATATTGTTCATGGCCCAGCCGAAATATGCCAGATCCCAATCATCCATGGGGTAAACCAAACCAAATACCGGGGTGCCGTAGGTTTCCCGCAACGCGTTTTTGGCCTTTCTGAATGCATATATTGCGCGGCAGCTTGCCATTACATTACGGGACATTATTTCAGTACCCAGAAAATTACAGGCCCTGGCGACATTCGTTACGCCGGCGCCGAAATTAATTGAAGCGAAGTCGCTGCAATACCCGTAATGAGTAGTATAACAGAGCATTGTGAAATCGGGCTTGAACTTATTTATTTGCTGACGGAGTTCCACCCACCAGTCCCCGACGGCTTTCTTGCGCCAGCTCAACCATGTCCTCCATACCACAGAGTCCTTGTTGAAAAGCTCCGGCGAAGTTTCATCAAGCGGCAGGACAAGGCCTGTCTCCCGGTGGAATGTTTCCCGGCAATCCTTGCAGCCGCAGAAGGTCGGACCGTGAAAAAATACTTCGTCAATCATTATTCCGTCGATGCCGGTATTTTTTATAAAGCCGGTGATCCATTTGAAGTAATGTTCTTTGAACAACTTATTTACCGGACATAAGCCGCGGGTCGGCAAACCGGTATCAACCGTGCGCTGCAGCCAGTCAGTATGCCCGGTCAGGACTCTGAATCCGCTGTCCAGATTCCAAAGCAAAGTCAAATCCTGATGATCAACAAGCGTTATGTCTTTCTTGTGAGCTTCCTGAGTCAGGAGTTTTATGTTCTCTTCCACCCTGTCCAGATGACTCGGAAAGGTATGTCTGGATAAAAATCCGTTCACAATGACCGCATTTACATTTTCCTTTTTGAGTTCCGAAAAACGCCGTTCAGCAAGTTCAGCGGTCGCATACTCGGTAAAATTACCCCAATTGGACGGGCCGAGAGAACCGATTACGGCATGATACCGCCAGTCAAGCGAAGTATCTTTCGCGTCCGGCAGGCAAATCTCGTATTTCATTACCAGCGGTTTCGCATTGGCAATATCTTTTTGCGACGGCAGGCTGATCTCATCAATGGCGACTTTAAAATCAGGTTGTTTCTGGTAGTCTCTGCTCTTATACATCACCGATGGTTCAAACATATCTTCAGCCAGCCAGAAACCGCGCCTGAATTTAAAGTCTTCAGCCGTTGTTTGCAGTAATTGAAATCCCAGTGTTGAAATGTGCCAGTTTCCTTTCAATTCGACAGTCGCGCCGCCGTTTTCAATCCACTGCGGCCAGGTAACTGTTTTCACGGAATTTTTATCCATCACCAAATCCTCGGCTATCCGCATTCCATTACAGCCGACAGAGAATTTTTCTGAAGGTTCTGCAAAAGCCGCCGCCCGGAAAGTCACCAGATAAAGGCCGGGTTTCTCAAGCATACATTTAAACGCGGCATCATTTATTCCAGTTACCGCCGAATAAAGCGCGCCGGAAGGTGCCGCGGTCTCTATTTTTAAATCATTCCCGGAAAGCCAACCAAAACCATCTTTAGCCGAATATGCTTTTGTTCCCGCCGCTTGATACATTTTGCCGGTTTTCGGAGAACCAAATGAAAAGAGCGAAATTTCCGGCATATCACTGACTTCACTGCATGTTTTGTTGGCATGGCGTTTCTCATAGTCCTCATACTTGCCCTCAAAAATAATGACTTTGCTGTTTAAAATTTCTCCGGAAATACCGGGTTTTCTACCCAGTCCGCATTTAATAAATTTCCCATCCTTCCTGACGGACCATAGTCCTTGAATAACGGTGGGGCCGTAATCAGAAGCAGAAGCTACGCCTTCCGGATTAAAGTCAAAAACTATTTTTCTATCGCCATTTTCAAATGCCAGCCAGCGGACAGAACTTCCAATAAAGTTGCCGTCAGGAGTTGAGTTGCTTAAAACGCCATTATTGATTTCATTTTTTAAAACTTTTCCTGAGATTGCGGTCCATTTCATATTAGCCAGTGTTTCCAGAGGAATATTGAAAGAATAGCTTAACGAAGAATCATTGCCTTTGGCATATGCCGGAAGCATGATTTGAAAGCTCAGTTCCAATTCTTTGCCGTCGGGACTGACGGCGATTTCGCGCCTGAACGGCATCTCTTTGGCGGAACTCCATAGATTATTTATCTTCCAGCCGGCCTTGTTGGCCGCGGAGCTTTTTTCTGTCGCAAAGTTGCTGAATGCTTTGAAATCAGGAAAGCCGATGCCGTCGCTATTGATAATTATTTTATCTCGCAGATATACTATGCCGTCATTGGCTTTATCGGCGTTGAAAACATCTTCCGCCTGCAATCCGGGCGATAACATCACTACAGCAGGGAACAGCAGTTTGAATATCAGCTTCATGTTCATTCCTTAATGATATTTTATCAGCATCAGCGGTTGTCGAGTACATTCATATATTGGGGATATAGTGTCATCGGGGCATATTGCGCCTTTTGGATAGGACGGATATTGCCGGCCAGGGCCAGAATATTGCATTTCCCGTTATGATTATAATATATATTGGCCGCCGCCATATAAGCAGTAGTCCGCGGCGCCATATCTGACCATGCCATATTACCGGGACGACTTGCCTGGGAGTAACGGGTGCGCGCAAAAGTAATGTCATTGTAGTTTTCGGTAGTGGTTGCAGATGCGGCGTATGCTTCCGATATCAGGTAGAAATTATAACTGACGTACAAGGTGCTTGCTGTGTTGGTAGAAGGATTGCGTCCGAAATTCAGCGTGTCTCCAGGGCATTGAAACATCTTCTGGAAAACACTGCCGGGACTCCGGTCCGGATTAAAGCCGTCCGCCAGCGCCTTATTTCCAAAATACCCTTTTGCAATCAGAAGATGAGCCGGATAACCTTCGGTTTTGTCGCCGGAATAATTACCGAAAGCAAAGCCTAATGTAGTAGCGGTATTGGACGCTCCGTCCGGCTTCATATTATCTCTGGCCCTGAAGTCTTTATTGTCATTCCCATACATCGAATCCGCCAGTCCAATCTGTTTCAGGTTGCCGGCACATGCAATGAAACGGGCCTCCGCTCTGGCTTTGTTCAATGCCGGCAGCAACATTGAGACCAGAATTGTGATGATGCAGATCACAACGAGGAGTTCAATGAGCGTGAATTTCGACCTTTGATTTTTCATGGCACGACTTCCTTTCTTTTACGTTGTTTATAAAGATAATTGTTCAGCCGCAAGCATCGTAGATTCGCGTTCGATGACCCGGGAGCTGAATATTTGTTGTTCCGGTCTGAATTTATCTTCCAGCAGATGCTGCGCCGCAATCCGTCCTATTTCCTCATACGGAAAATCCATACTTGAAAGAGACGGAAACAGCATCTGATTGCTGCTGACTTCTCTGGTTGCCATGATTTTCACGTTTTCAGGCAGGCCTAAGCAATGATTCACGGAATGCCGCATGCGCATCATGAAAATTAAGTCAGGGTCGAGCAACAATGCATCAAACTTATTTTTCTTATAGAAACCGGCAATAATTCCGCCGATGGTTTTATCATTGGCCGCCAACGTATCCAGCCAGGCGGCGTAGCGCAGCCCGCATTTCGCCAGTCCGGATTTATAACCATCCAGCACCGGATGATCTTTTTCCGCGATATAGTTGTGCGCCAATGCAATCCGGCGGCAGCCCCGTTCCGTCAGGAATTTCACCGCCGTCTCCATCGCATTTAGCCGGTCCATGCTTAACACGAACCATTCCTTGATGAAATCTTTATAGATATTAAAATCCGGCGCTTGGTTTTCGACAAAAGCCACCCGGCAGCCGCGCTTCGACAGCATTGGAAACAAGTCACGATACCAGTAGCCGTTGACTACGAGCCGGCTGTCGGCATTGACGAAATCCAGCGTGTTCCAGTTAATATCATGGTCATTGTTGGTCGGAGAAACCGGCACCGCCTCCACCCGGCAACCATATTCAAACGCAACCTGGGAAACGCCTTTCAGCATCCGGCGGGTCATTTGGGTGCTGATAAATGGGGATGTTTCGCTGAGAAGATCAGCGCACGGCAACAGAAAAGTTATATGGGTTGCCGTTTTTCTAACGCCAAGCGGGCCTATCCGGCGTCCTTTGCCTTTCAGTAATTCGATAATCTTATCGTCTTCGAGCATTGCCAGCGCCGGACGCACCGTATTCCGGGCATATGCATATTTCTTCGCCAGCTCCAATTCATTCGGCAGAAATTCTCCGGGCCGATAAAGTCCGTTCGCAATATCCCGTTTTATCGCTTCGTACAGTTCCAGTCTTTTGACAGGTTCCCGCATTACATGATCCCTCAATTAATTTGTTAATAATAGATATACAACGTTGTTCCATTAAAAGTCAATAGGCATCCGCAAAAAAATCATTTTTTTTATAAATGCAGTGATGGTCTATGGGGAATATTGTGGGAATAATGCGAATAAAAGTGTGTGGAGAGGTGTCGAGAGGCAAAGATAAAAGACAAAAGTAAAAAGATAAAAGTTTTAACATTAACCAGGAATCCGGAAAACAGGGAGGAAGATATACTCTATAAGGTTGAAAATTTAAAATAGATTGCGAGGATTTTGAGAATTGGTTCGTATTCTGAGAGGCTGCCGATACCGGGGTATCGAAGGCCTCGAAGAGTGCGAATCCAAACTCAAAAGATCGCAATCCCGCAGGCGCGGGACGAGTGTCTTGCGGCTGTATTTTTCCGTTCCTCCTTCAGGCGATATTCATATCGCCAATCAGCCGGATCGAAAAAATCCAATCCACAATCCGACTCGTCTATGTTAAATTTTCAGCCTTATAGAGTATAAACTATGGCGAATATTATCTCAAAACAATAGCGTCCGGATGGAAAAAATCAATGATTGCAGGATATAAACCGAAAGTTAATTTAGCATATTCATTGCAATGCTTAAATATGTCTTTTTAATATTTCCCGTACTTATGGACGGATTCATACATTGCCACTACATTTTCCGTGGGGGAATTGTCCTGCAGAGCATGGGTAGGGGCGAAGCAATAGCCGCCGCCAGGCATCATAATTTCCAAGGTTTTCCGGCAGTAATCAACGGTTTCGTCCGCCGTGCCATACGCCACCGGCCCGGCAGTGCTTATGCAGCCATGAAAGGCAAGCCTGCCGCCGAATTTCGACTTCAAATAGTCTGGAGCCATGTTTTTTGCCTCAGGCTGCAAAGTATCAACCACTGAAATGCCCATGTCAATAAAGTCTTCGTAGGCCCAACTGCTTGATCCGCACGAGTGAATCATCACGGGGATTTTGAAGCTTTTCGCCAAGTCCACGAACCTTTGATGATGCGGACGGATCTGCTTCCGGAAAAGCTCCATGCTGATTAGCGGAGAGTTCTGGCTGCCGAGATCCTCGCCTATCCACAGGAAGTCAATTCCGCCATCGGCCGCCTCAAGCGTGCGACGGGTTATCTCAAGCTGGATATCGACCCTGCGTTTCGTCAGAAGCATTCCCGCAGTGTCGTCAGTCACCAGATCGATCAGAGTCTGTTCGACGCCGCGAAGCGTTCCGTTTTTGTTGATGATGTCGCAGGTTCCAGGTCCGCCGGTGCCAACTGCATATTCGCGATACAGACAACACAGTTCCTTGACCTTCGAGTAGTCAAAATGATCGGGATTCGGCATCGGCCACGCGGCGACCTCTTCCTCTGCGGCTTTCTCCAAAGGGAAGTCACAGAAATCCCAGTAGCCGCCAGATCCGTGTTCGATCCATGTGCGATGGATGCCCCACTCGTCCACGAGCACATTCCGCGCAGGAATATCCTGATGCAACTTAGGGCCCGTATATGGCGGATTAATGCCGCGGAAGTCGATGCCCATGGTCTTTCTCAGCGCTTCATCGTCATCGACCTTGAGTTCGAAGTGCTTCTTGAGTTTACTGTCGATTCCTGGATTGGCAAAGTAATTTACTGGGACTCTGTCAGTCTCCTCGTGCCTGAATGTCCTCAAGACACGTTCTTTTGAATTCATGATTTTTACCCTTTTTTCAAAATGGTTTAATGGCAACATCAGATACTGGTAGTATAATTTTTTAATGACTTGCAATTCCCTCTACTTGCTAATTGGTTTCCTCAATTTTTACAACATCAATCCAGACTGGCGAAGCAGACATATTAACAATAGTCAAGTATGTCTCTGACACGTCAGGCGGCATTTTGAAATCAAAAGAATAGTCCTGCCATTGCCTGTTTTCACGCTGAGGGACAATAACAGAATCAGGAAATACTTTTCTCAAACTCGCATACTCCAACTCGCCATATGGAACGCTCTGAATTTTTATAGAACCACCATCTTTCTCCGTCCTGTATTTAAGAGAAAGCCTGTAACTGGTTTCCGGCTTAAGTATCAGGCGATGCCCGGTATTAAAATACCATGGTTTCATCGGGGCTTTTTCCGGGTTTTTCCTGCTTACCCATATATTCGGGAAATCAAGTTTCCCGTCAAGGCGCAATGAATATCTGCCTTCCGCCGGGTTCGAACTGTCCATTATCCCATCCGCATGATTGAGAAAATCCTGCGTAATTTTCGGATTGTACGCAAGGTGCGTAAACCAGTTATGTCCGATAGTTCTCCAGCCGTCAGGCGTACCCTTTCCCGCGGAATCCGTTTCGAACCCGCCATTGCGTATGGAAGGCGCAAGAAGGCATGAGTCGTTTGCGGCGAGTGTTCCGGACGCATCATCGGCTTTGACTGTAATCGCTGACAGTTTTTTCAAACTCTGAACCCCGCGCATGGGAATACTGATGCGGCATATATCCCCGGCTCCGACAAGCGCATTTGCCGGAGCTTTTTCAAGAATAATGCCATCCGGGACGCTGTAATTCAGATTAAGCCGCATGCTTTTCCCGGAAAGATTTAAAAGATATACATCGAGTTTATCTTCCCCTTTTTTACGCGGCCACAATGCGTGTATTCTCAATGATTCTCTTTCAGGCGCTTCAGAGGGGATCAGAATTCCCGCGAACTTAGCTTTTGGTGCCTTGAAACTGATGGCGCCGCCATCTTTTTTAAGTTCTATTTTACGAACTTCCTCCTCCTCCATTAAATATGCATACGCATTTGAGGCTTTTTCAATGATCGGATCTGTCAAGGTTATTTCAGCGTCTCCGATTTCAAATTCATTCTGGATATTTATCAGAGCCCCTTTGCGGAATGGTTCATCTGTCTTGAACCATTTGGCGGTTATTCCCGCCTTGCTTACCCTGAGATTAATGTCATCCATGAATTTCTTCATGTACATCCAGTCTTTTGTCATTTTCCTTTGAGAATAAAACTTCTTGATATTTGCCGCATGAGAAACGTCATCAAGTCTCAAAAAAAGCGCTACAAATCTGACGTATTCCTCAGGAGACCGAATATATCCTCCGCCGGGGTTGGAGTTGCCTCGAAGCAGTTTGGCCTCGGGAAAGGCATAGAGCAGAGGAGATCCATCCGCATATTCGCTCATGCCCCATAACCCGAAATCAGCAAATTGAAGGAGATAATCAGGCGAACCTTCTATTGTCAGGAAAAAATTGGGATCTTTTTTGCGCGCGGCGTCTATGGCGTCCGCATATGTCCGCGCCAAACCTTTTGCAAAAAAACCGAATTGTTTCCCATGGGAATGCGCAGTATTAAAACAATCCATATATCCGGAGGCCTCATCTGAATAAACGCCTGTTGCGCCTTCAAGTTGGCTATAGTTTTTGACCATTCCGTTTATAATGTAATTGCGCCACTCATCGTTTGCGGGATCAAGTATCATGTCTCCGATCGGATGATATCCCCAGGCGAGCGAGTTGCCGGATTCATCTTTTATAACATTTCCAAGGCCGAATTCAACTGGCGGTATCGTTATCTTTTCCGGCAAAAGACTTTTGGGGCAACCATCAATATTATTCATTTTCCCAAAGTCGTTGAACCAGCCTTTGCATGTCCAGTAATATGAGTGATAGAACCCTTTTTTGCTCGATTGTGAATGTGCGTTCCTGAAGTCTTCCGGCGAACCGAATTTCGGATTTATCAGAGGAAATGTCGTCGCAACCTCTCCGGTGAAATGCTGGAAATATGAAGCCCCGATCCATTCCATTTCCGGAACAAGATGCGTCATATAGCGGGATGCCATACTTGATGAAACCCAGTCCCACGAACAGAGCCAGCCGTCCGCATTGCGGGCCCAGTTGCTGTTGACTCTTGAGAAATCCATTACTGAATGCGCCCATTCACTGTAATAATCGGCGGACCGGTGCCAGTCTCCTTCATGCCAGCCGGCCGCGTAATTCATGCCGGCGCTTTTTCCGGGCTCAATCATAATTTTTTTCTTGAATCCTGTTTTCACGAACGGACTTTTTTCGTTCACAAGACTGATATAAGTTCCAATTCCATCATTGTCGCGCAGTTGTCCGGTGAAAGAACCAAGCTTGCCTGTGTAGAGGGAGAGCCATCCCATGGAATACCATCCCGGATATACGCCGGAGGTACCGAAGCCAGGGCCCACGAAAGATTTTCCCGCATTTGTTATTTGATACGGGGCACCGGGAAAATCCGCGGTCGCATGACTGGGCAAGAGCACGACTGAATAATTTCCTTCAGCGTCATCCCCTATCCTCAGTCCGGAGAAAGTGGGGAATTCGATATTGCTGAGATCCATTTTTGAATCATTTTTGATGTCAATTCCCCATGAAGGCAGTCCTTTTTCAGGCATTTTCAGTTCAACCGCCGCCTTGATTTCTCCTCCCCATAATCCATAATCCAACGTCAGAGTCGTTGAATTATTGACCTTTTCTACTTTTATGTTCTGTAAATCATTCTTTTCAGGCTCTGTCTTTATGGACTCTCTTCGCGTTGGAGAACTGTATGAAAGAGAAAAAATATTTTGTTCATGTCCGAAAGGGATTATCCATCCGGCGCTTTTCGTGTTCCACCCCATCAAGAAACCGCTTGCGGCGTCAAAAAGAATTTCCTGTTCCTGGTTGGACAGCGCTATGATGTCTTTGCCGCGCGGAACCACAGTCAGCGTCCAGTTTTTTATCCCGCCGTTTTCCGAATGGGACGCGTCTTTTTTGATCACGGCTTTAATCTGCACTGTTTGTGATTTACCGGGGATGAATGCCAGCTTGTTGTCAAACGGTTTCCATGTCTTGCCGGAATTTTCGCAATACTCGTAGGAGACATTTGCTGAACCCGCTTTGCCGTTACAGGCGGGAATGCCGATTTCCAAAAGTTTGCCGCAGGCTATTTTCTGAAAAATCATTTCGCCTGAAATGGCTGTTTCATTATGGGAGATTCCACCTTTTCCTTCAGGAGCCGGAGCCCCTTCTTTTACAAGCGCGATACGGTCAAGGATGCAGCAATCGAATCCCGATCTTAATCTGAAAACATGGTACCCTTCGTTTATTTCAGATATGTCGCCAGGCACCCATATCCATTGGCATTCAGCGAAATATTTGAGAGGGAAATCGTTCTTTGAAGTGTAATCTATCCTGATTGTCTTTTGTCCGTCAAACTGGTAAACCACATCGGGTTTATATCTCATTGAACACTCCGGCATCTCGGGAGCCCTGAGTGCAATTCCTTTGCGAAACAGTTTTACCCTGAACCACACGCAATATTTTGATTTTCCAGGCACATAAAAATCGAAGCTGATTAGATTACGGTTAAATATTCCCTGGTAAAGCGCTTTTCCGGCGCAGGCGTCCTGCTGTTCCATTATCCATGAGTTCTCTTTCGGCGCAATAATAAGATTGTCGGCATTTGAAGAATCAAGCCATACAGTCCCGTTATTATCAGGCATTGAAGCTTTGACCAGATTCCACATGCCGTTCGAATAGCGAAGGCCTTTCCAGTCAGTTGGGACCAACCCTATGTCACCGCCTTGCCAGACCATTTTTCCCGGTATTGTCCGCGAGGCTTTCCCCCCTTTCGCCGCTATAACAGCGGATATATCATAAACGGTTGGTGAACTTTTCGATGACGACTCGGAAAGCGTGATGCTGAAAAGCAGATTCGGAGTTTGGGAATTCAGCGGCTTGGGAAATATTCCGTTTTCCGGAATGCCATGCCATGTCTTTCCTTTATCGGCGGAATACTCCATGCTTATTCCGCCTCCGGCACTGGAACTTTTGATGTTTATTGATTTCAGTTCTTCCCCGTTTGATAAAGTTACCGGTTTGGTAAAAGATGTTTCTTTTGAAGGCATTTCAGGATTGAATGTGGGAGTCAGCGTTTCCTCCTTTTCCGGATCCATGTCCTTCGGGAGGATTGCGATTATGCTAAGCCGGGTACCGCCCTGCCAGTCAAGAGAAATAGTGTTTTCCCCTTTTTTTAAATTGTACTCTCTCCCTTTTTTCCAGACCCATCTTTTTAATACCGGGTCATTGGGATCTGTGCTGTTGTTGTCGGAGACGATACAGCCTTCACCATTATTGATACTCTCGGTATGGCACCAATGCCCGATGCTTGGGAACCATGCTTTGTGCCAGACAACATAATTGCCGGGTTTATCCAGATGGAATTTATACCATCCGCGGTTTAAATATTGAACATACCTGTCTCCAGCGTCACAGAAAATTTCCGAGGGATCTTTTTCATTCTGGCGCGCAAAATCAAAAGGCCCGGACGCGTCAATAACAACCCTGTCCTTGTTGTCCTGGCAGTAAGTTCTCGGCAGTCTGAGCGTGCCGCCTGAATAAATGTTTCCGCCATTTTCATCTATTATAATCTTTTTATTTATGGTTTCACAGGTTTCATCCGAAAAAACCGGCGATTGCAATACAGTCATAACAGACGCCAGCAGCGCCATACATTTAATTACTGATCCCTTCTTCATGAGCATTTCCTCTGTATAAGTTGCATTTAAATTATGATTGCGTTCAATCCATTCTTTCAAATGAAATATCGTCAAATAATATTCTGCTTCCGGATATTCTCAGCACCCCGATTTTCACAAATGCCGTACCCGGCCAGAATTGTTCGCCGACAGCCCCAAATTTTGCCATGTCATGTACTTGTCCGGAAAAATCTTTCCATCCATCCCCAGTTTTCAGCCCCTTTATTATGACGGGATAAATGTATACGTCGCCATAGCAATGTTCCCTGACTTTTGTGCCGGCTGGAAATTTTTTCCCGCAGACTCCTGACAGCGTGACTTCCCAAATCCCGTTATTGTTTTGGAGAGAAGACACTTTTCCTGCCGTCAGGGTGCAGTTTGGCAGATCAGCGTAAGCTCCGGAATCATCAACATCAAAAGCCGCAAGAAAGAGGTTTCCCCCGCTTTTCCACTTGCTGCCGTCTTTCACTTTCAATATTTTGTCTTCCGCGCTGCAAGCCTCGGCGAGAACAGTTTCGGAATCATAAATAATGTGTATCTGTTCAACCTTGATCGGCCTTTTATATTTGTCAAAAGGCGCCAGCGCCAGGAAAAAATCACAAGGTTCCTTGCCTGTGTTTTTTACGCATCCTGATATTTTATACTTTTTTGTCACGTCAACCGGAATGAATTCCGAAGCGAAAGCCGACTGTCCCGTCAGCTCAAAACAGTTTCCTCCGGTTTTTGAGGCATCAGGCAGCGTTTTTATTCCAGTCCAGTTTCTTTCGCCGTCTTCAGCATTGCCATTCTCAACCAAGTTCTGGGCGAGGGAAGAAAGAGTCCATGCAAACAGGATCCCCAATAATAGAACTGTAGTCTGCTTTCTCATAACAATCTCCTTTTTTTGTTTTCTTATAACGAACTGCCTCGGGGCAGAGCCAGCCAGGTATATGGCAATTAAGCGCCCCAATGCCGGGGAATTAACCCTCTGTTGATTAAACTTTTTTTACTTAACATGTATTAGCTATTGTTTCCATTTGCCTCTTGATGGTTACTTGCTCCATGGAGAAATGAAAATATAGTTACCGGCTGAAATTTGGAAGACGGCGGAATTTTCAGCCAATTGTCTGCAAAACGTTTCGCTGCCGGACAACTTCTCCTTGATTTGCCTTGCATCGGTTGTCGGGACATAAACAGTTGCGGCAGCATTTGCCGGAACCGTTATTTTAAGTTCAATATAACCTCTTTTCAGATGCCATTCAACATGGACAGTTCCATACGGCGACTTGAATGAGGCGTCAACATATTTCAGGTTGCCGACAATTGCGGGCTTGATGAGAATATTGGAAAATCCCGGACTGGCGGGATCAGGGCGAATGCCCGCAAGCCCCTGGTAAAACCAGACGCCAATCGCATTGTAGCAGTTATGTATATGGGAGCGTTTTCCGTTCCAGTATTCCCATGTGGTGGTAGCTCCTTTCCTCAGCATATAACCGTAGCCGGGCTGAGTGACCTGAGAGAGCATGGCAAACATGAGATCATTGCGGCCGGAAGCCAGCAACTGTTTCTGCAGGAAATAGACGCCAACCAAGCCCACGGCAAAATGGGAGTTGTGCTTCACTGATATTTCATCTTCAAGTTTTTTCATCACTGTGCCGCGGAGAGCTTCAGGAACCACGCCAGTCAACAACGGAAATGCCAGATCAATCTGGTCTCCGTCCGCATAGGCATTGTTGACCGGATTGAAAAATGTGTTATGTACCGCGGTTCGCGCGGCAGTCATTAATCTGCGAAACTCCCGGCAGTCTGCTTTTTTGTTTAGCGCCTCCGCCAATTCAGCAGCCAGTTCGTAACAGTATATCCGGAAACAATTGTTGATGAGGTCAATGGATTGCGGGTCATTCTGGTTTATATCATCGGGGACAGCCCAGTCACCCAGACACCAGTTGCGATAGTCGGTTGACGGCCATTGTCTTAGAATATTGTCAACACAATGCGATTCCACAAATCTGAGCCACTTTTTAATAGCCGGATAGTTTTTCGAAACCATTTGCCGATCTCCGTAATAAAGATAGCAATAGTATGTGCTGGTCAATAGAAATCCGCACCATACAGGCCCGCCGCCGGCCCGATAAGGATTAGGCGCCGTGTGCGGCATATCGCCATCAGCCCGCTGAGAGTCCAGCCATGCCGCGGTCCAATTTTTAAGTAAAGGGATTGGCTGAAACATCATCATAATGGATTCCATGGACGACTGTCCGTCGCCGCCATATCCCAGACGTTCGCGGTGCGGACAATCCATAAAAATTCCACCGATGCTCAGACAACGCAACGTATATTCGATCATATCGCAAATATTGTTCAACAATTTGCTGGAACATTTGAACCGGCCCGCCGCGGCAAAATCTGTGTGAATCAGGTAAGCCCTGATATCCTTTTTAACAGGCGCGGCGGACAATCCTTTGACTTTGACATAGCGGAACCCGTGGTAGCTGAAATGATTGCAAAAACTATCTTCTCCCCTGCCGGAAGATATATACGCGTCCAATTGCCCGTAACCATCATTGGCGTTATCGTCCAAGGTGTCAAAATATCTGAATTTAACGCTTTGTCCGGCAATCAGGCCGGACAGTTTCATTTCGAACCATCCGGTAAGATTGGTTCCCATGTCAACAAGCCATTCTCCATTGTCCAGCAATTGTATTTGGGTTGGGGATATTATGCGCTGAATACGATTGGGTTCAACTGGCTGGGCGCTGATTTTAATCTTGTCAACTACACAGACAACCGCATTCTTCCAGCGCGCATCGTCGAAATTTACATCATTCCATTGCGGAACGAAAAGACGGTTGTCAATTATTTCACCGCCGGATTGCGCGCATTTCCAATTTCCTGTATGTATGATATGGCTGGGAGAGGCTTTCCAGTGACGGTCAGTTTTCGCGACAATCCGCCAATCATGACGATCATGAATTTCCAACTGTGCCTTCACCAATGGTCCCGGATGAAATACGCCGGCCAGTCCTTTGCGATACCAGCCATGGGCAATCCAAAATGCGATACAGTTTTTCCCCTTGTTCAAGTGTTTTTTCACATCGTGAGTAATGTACCATGCCCGCTCATCATATTGTGAAACCGCCGGGCTCAACACATGATCGTCAACTTTATGTCCATTTATATATAGCTCATAATATCCCAAAGCAGTAACATGGACGAAGGCCTTGTCAGGAAGCTCCTCCAGCACAAATGAACTCCTCAACCATGGGGTGGGACGCAGATATTCGGCGAGTTCCTCCCATGGTTTGCCTTTTGCCGCTTTCACTATATGTGCCGGAGGCCAGTCGGAATCGTCAAACGACGGCAACTCCCACCCTTCCGTCTTTCCGCATTTCGCGCGCCATTGTCCATTGGTGACCACAACCATTGGCTCGCCGGCGTCGAACTCAAACCAGAATCCGCCAATCAGTCCGGATGGGCGATATAGAGCTCCGACTTCAATTGCGATCACATTTTTGCCGGCGTGAATAAATCCGGTGATATCTTCTGTAGTCTTAAATCCGATCTGTCTGCCATTGACAAACACAGGGAACCCTCCGGTTGCCTCCACCTGACTGAAAGCTCTGATTACCCGGCGATCCGGCGGTAACTCAATTGTGCGGCGAAACCGGCAGTCGGAACCCATATCATTTTTTGAAGACCATATCCATTGTTCCCGGGATTCAATGGCGGATGATTTCCCGCTATTGAGTCCGATCCATTCTCCTTTCCAATCCTGGGAACATAGCAATCCCGTAGTCCACATGGCGGGTTTGCTCCATGTTGATATACGATTATTCTGGTTCCAGACACGAACTTTCCAGTAACAGACGGTTCTGCTTTTTAATGGCATGCCGCAATATTCAACCAACACGCTTTGTGAACTTTCAACCTTTCCGCTATCCCATAAATCACCTTTTTCAGACTCCAGAAGCTCCAGAGACGAAGCCACAATCACCCGATAGGCTTTTTGCCTGACTCCGTGCGCATGCGAATGCATCTGCCAGCTCAGGCGAGGGTTTTCGGTATCAAGCCCAAGCGGATTGTTTAAAAATTCACATGTCAAATTACGCATATCTTTATCCTTATTGCAATTATTCACATTATTATTCCAATAGCCAAATCAACACGGGATCGGCTTTTGTTTCAGTCTCTCCGGCCCCCCGCGGCAAAATCTGTGTGAACCAGGCAAGCCCTGATATCCTTTTTAACCGGCGCGGCGGACAATCCTTTGACTTTGACATAGCGGAACCCGCGGCAACTAAATGATTGCAAAAACTATCTTCTCCCCTGCCGGAAGGTATATCCGTGGTAAAGATTTAGTCGCGAAAAATTGTTATCCCCAAAAAAAATTGAAATTTTTCGAGCCGCCTGGTTTGTTGTTCATGTTTCATCATCATCTTTGAACCCTCATTCAATTTTTTTTGTAAAAAATTCATTGAAAAAAAACTACTCATCATTCTATTGTATAAATACCACTCACTGCATCCGGCAGTCACCCAAACTGAATGCGTTTCCTTTAGACAATAAAATCAGAATCCGCCGAAACGCAGAGCCGTAACGACTGCGCTTCACTGTTGCAGAAGAATTTTTTGCGGAAACAAATATACTGATTAGGTCCGGTACTGGCTGGCAACCATATCCATTTTGTCGTTTCTGACATATTGTGTTTCTCCCCGTTTTAAAACGTCATCGCCTCAAAGGCCTGTTCATACAACCAGTGGCCGAAATCATTGGGATGGTTGATGTTATTTCCAAGAAGAGAGGACTGGTCCTTGCGCTTAAGTACCATTTCCCAAGTGGAATAAACGTCAACA